>JAGBIB010000034.1 GCA_017935195.1 Clostridia bacterium | reverse complement strand
TGGTGGAGCATAGGGGACTTGAACCCCTGACCCCAACACTGCCAGTGTTGTGCGCTCCCAACTGCGCTAATGCCCCTTTCTTTCATGATAACAGAAAAGCACTTATTTGTCAAGAGTTTTTTGCAGATAGCGAAAAAAACTTCAAAAAACACAAAAAATGCACAGTACCATGCCAAAAATGCATTTACCATTGTTTTACAAGAACCAAGCGGTGCACTTTAAAATATGCGTCGCTTGGTTCTTATTTGATATTCTTGTTCCTATTTGATCTTCTTATTTCTTTTTAATCTCAAACCAATTGATGTTGATCTGCTCTGCAGTAAAGACGATCTTGATCTCGTGGCGTCCCTTACTGAGCTCACAGCAGAGCACATCCGCAAAGGTGTCCCAGCTCTGCCAGCCGCCCGTATTTTTGCCGACCTTATAGTTTCCGATCTTTTTGCCGTCCACATACAAATCAAAGGCACCGCCTCCGTTGGGAGAAGCCAAACGGAAGGAGAAGGAGTACTCTCCCGCCTGCTGAGCATCCACGTAATAGGTCAAGAAGGTATTCACCTCGGTAAACTTGGGGTTGTTGCCTCTATCCTCATCTTCGCACGCTTCCGTACCGATACGGTCGGCTTTTCTTGCCCAGTTCACTGCCTTGATGCGCAATGCTTCATTTGCGGGAAGGATCACAGCCTCGGGATATGCAAAATTTTCCATAGCTTGAGACTTTAAAACCACCTGCAAAACTCTGGTAGCACAAGTTCTCAAATCCTCAATAGTCAACAACCCTGCCGCAAAGCCCGCTTTCAGCGCTTCCGCGTTACCGTTGGGCATGGAAATGTCGTTTCCTGCAGAGGGCTCTTTGAATTTTGCAGCCTTGTTTTCCCAGTCTGTGGAAACAAGCCCCTCAAAGCCCCACTCACCTCTTAAAATATCGGTAAGCAGTTCCTTGTTTTCACTGCTGTAGGTGCCGTTGATCTTGTTATAGGAGGACATGATCGCCCAAGGTTTTGCATTTTTCACGCAGATCTCAAAGCCCTTTAGATAGATCTCCCGAATGGCTCTCTCAGAGCACTGAGAGTCGCAATACTTTCTTTCACTTTCTCTGTTGTTCAGCGCAAAGTGCTTGATCATCACGCCCACGCCCTTGCTTTGCACGCCCAGGGCGATGGCGGTTGCCGTCATACCGGTAAGATAGGGGTCTTCGGAATAGTATTCAAAGTTTCGTCCGCACATAGGGTCGCGGTGGATATTCATACCGGGAGCCAACCACACATCCACCTTGTTTTCCACCATTTCATCACCCACGGCAAGACCCATATTGTAAACCAGGTTTTGGTTGAAGGTACATGCCATCAGCGTGCCGATGGGCCAAGCGGTCTGTGCTTTGGAAAGGCGCAGTCCTGCAGGACCGTCGGCAGTATTTGCCCCCGCAATATCAAGGGAGGAATTGGTGCCAATGGTGCCCGTACCGCCCGAGATGGTAGCGCCCTTCCCTTCCAGCAACGCACAAAGCTCATCTAAGGTCAATCCATTTACAAAGGAGGAAAGAAGAGTAGGATCGTTATAAACGTCAATAAAGGAGGAAATTGTCTTTTTTACCGCAGGGAATTCAATATAAACAGATTCTGCAGGATCGCCTTTGTAGTCTTCAAGGGTGCTTCCGGGGCAAAGCACGATCATATGGGAAAAGAGATTTGCCCCGCTGATCTTCTCGTTTTTGATCTTTACGATATTGACACCCTTTTCCAGCGTCAGCTTCACCTCTGTGGTGGCGCTTGTTTTATAAAGCCCGCCCGAGCAGGTATAATCCGCACTTGCGCGCTGTTCTCCTGCGATCACCGTTACCGCGTCGGTATAGCTGTTCTTCCCTGCCGCACCGAAATAGAGAATAAAGGTATATTCTCCCGATTCGGGGCAGTTTAAATTGAAGGAGATATTGGTATTCACTGCCAAGGAGGTCACACCCGTGGCGCCGTTTTTGCCCGACTTTCCGCTGTCAAGAGACACCAACTCGGTGGAATGGGCAGAATAACTCGTTGCCATGACCTTGGCGGCACCCGAAAGCGCAATGCCCGTGGTAAAGGTGTCTAATTTTTCATATTTTCCGCTTGCAAGGAGTCTCTTTTCAAGATCGGAGGGGATAAGCTTTGCGCTGAGCTGCTCGGTTATAGTGTTTTCCTTTACCGTGTAGGTGTAGCGCACGCCTTGTGCGCCCGCATCCTTGATGGAGTTGCCCACGAAGATGCAATAGTCGCCTTTTTCCAAAATATACGCCGACTTAACCACCTTTCCGGTATCATCATAGCTTGCCATATCGGAAACGGCAAAGGAAAGACTAACGCTCTGACTCTTCCCGGGCTGTAGCAGCTCGGTCTTTGCATAGCCTGCCAACTCCTTTGCAGGGTTGCCCAGCTTGCCCTGAGGGGCACTATAGTAGACCTGAAGGACCTCCTTACCGGCAATGTCACCGACGTTTTTTACGTCAGCCGTCACTTTCACGTAAATGCCGTCGCACGCTACCTTCACGTTTGAAATTTCAAAATCGGTATAAGACAGACCGTATCCGAAGGGATAGCGCACCTTTTTATACTCGGGATCAAAGGTCTCAAAATAGCGGTATCCTACGTAAATATCCTCGGTATACTGCTCTTCCTTGGGATATTTGTTAAAGGTTTTGGCAGTGATGTAATCGGTATACTTATAAACCATGGTATCGGCAAGCTTGCCCGAGGGGTTCATGTCTGCGCACAGAATATCGGCAACGGCATTGCCGCCCTCCATGCCCGGCTGCCATGCCACAAGAAGAGAATCGATGTCCCCATAATCATCCATAAAGGAAGTGTCGATCACAGCAGGAATGTTGAGTACCACCACAACCTTTTTAAAGCCGGCGGCGCAGATCTGCTCCAAAAGCTTGTTTTCTTTTGCAGAAAGTCTGTAATTGCCCAAGCTGTTGGCACGGTCGTACATTTCACCCGTGTTGCGGGAAATGACCATTACGGCGGCATCGGCATTTTTGGCCGCCTGCTTCACCATCGCCTCAGTCACGGCAAGATCGCTGTTCTTTTCGTATTTTTTCGCCAGCTCCTCGTATACGGTGATTTTTCCTTCCTTTGCCTTTTTTCGCATACCATCAAGAAGATTGACCACGTAGGGAGCGTTCACATCTCCGGAGCCCGTTCCGCCCTTGTAAAAGTCGATCTGACCCTTGCCAAAGAGCGCCACACGCTCACCCTTCTTAAAGGGCAGCGCATCATTTTCATTTTCAAGAAGCACCATCCCCTCCCCTGCTGCAAGACGGGAAAGAGCAGCGTGGTCTGTATAGCCCATATCGGTGTAGGTAAAGGGCACGAACAGCGCACTCTCCCCTGCCGAGGGGGTAGTGGTGATACTGCCGTCCTCCGAAACGCTCGGCAGACTGCTCTGCCCCGCATCCGCGGTGGTCTTGTTTTTGCTTTTGCAGGATGCGGCGCTTCCCGCAAGAGTAATCAGCGCCAAAGACAGCGCCATCCATTTTTTGAAGGTGTTTTTCATAGCAAGTCAGTCCTTTTCATTGATTTGGATCAAATTTTAAACCGATCTTACAAATACTTTAGCACGAAGGGACGCTTTTTACAAGTCAAATATTGCTCTCCTTCCCTCTATTCCCTTGAAACTTTTATGAGAAGCCGCCACCGCTTTTTTGATAAAGAAAAGGTTTCCCGAAAATACCGATTGACAATCGGGGCGTTTCGTGCTATACTAAACACGAACAAATGTTCGTTTTTTGAAAAAGGAGGCGAAAGTATGAAGGAGCAGACGCTTGAACAACGGGTGATCCTGCACTGCGATTTAAACAACTTTTTTGCATCGGTGGAGTGCATTGACCGTCCTGAGCTGAAGGACGTGCCCGTGGCGGTATGCGGCGATCCCGAAAGACGGCACGGCATCGTGCTTGCCAAAAACGAGCCTGCCAAAAGATACGGAGTGAAAACGGGAGAGCCCCTTTTTCAAGCCAGGGCAAAGTGTCCGGGAATCGTCTTTTTGCCCGCCCACTACCATCTTTACGCCCACTATTCGGAGCAAATGCGCAACATTTACCGCCGATTCACCGACCGCATTGAAAGCTTCGGCATTGACGAATGCTGGCTGGACGTGACGGCAAGCAGGGGGCTTTTTGGAGACGGGCGCACCATTGCCGATGAGATCCGCGCCCTTTCCAAAAGAGAGCTGGGGCTGACCGTCTCCTCGGGTGTGTCCTTTAACAAGACCTTTGCCAAAATGGGGAGCGATTACAAAAAGCCCGACGCCACCACGGTGATCGCAAGGCAGAACTACAAGAGTATGCTCTGGCCCCTGCCCGTGGAGGATCTGATGTTCGTGGGCAGAGCCACCGCCGCCCGTCTGCACCTCTTCGGAATGCACCAAATCGGCGATATTGCCCTTTGCGACCCCGAGATCCTTGCAAAATATTTCGGCAAAAATGGTATAACCCTTTTTGATATGGCAAACGGCAGGGATCCTTCGCCCGTCTGCAACGATAGCTACCACCGACCGCCCGAAAGCGTGGGCAACAGCGTGACTCTGCCCAGAGATATTGAAAGCGAGGAGGAGGCAAGGAGCGTTTTCT
The DNA here is from genome assembly GCA_017935195.1 of Clostridia bacterium. Lineage (GTDB taxonomy): Bacteria > Bacillota > Clostridia > Oscillospirales > CAG-272 > UBA11512. The sequence continues at coordinate 3,816 of JAGBIB010000034.1, read as the reverse complement.
ATATGCTTTGCGACAGCGTGGCAACAAGACTTCGCCGCGAGGGTCTGTGCGCAGGGGCGCTTGCCGTCACGGTGAAGACCACAGACCTATCCTCCCGCAGCAAGCACGCCCCCTTAAACGATCCCACCTGCCTCTCCTCTGCCCTTTATCCCGCATCCTTAAGGATCTTCCGTATGATGCGAAAGTCGGGGGAAAAATACCGCAGTCTTGGGGTGTGCGGCGAAAAGCTCACCCCCGCTACCTCCTTTCAGATCTCTCTTTTTGACGATTCCTTCAAAAAAGCCAAAAGCCTCCAGCTTGAGGAGACGGTGGACAAGCTCCGCCAAAAGTACGGCAGGCAGATCCTGGGCTCCGCCCTTTATCTCACCCACCCCGACCTGACCGCTGACCACCCCTTGGAGCGCAAGATCAGTCCCTTTGGGAAGTGAGGTAAAAACGGGCACATCTCCCAAAGATCTGTCAAGCATAGAAAAAGAACGACCGCGTTGGTCGTTCTTTTGATAAAGCAGGAGTAATTCTGCGGCGATGACGCAGACAACGTCAAAGTGACGAGGGAAGCTTTTGCAAGCTTCGTCAGATCAGCGGATCGATCACGTTTTTCCAAAAATGATAGTACGCCGAGGGCTCGGAGAAGCTGTTTTCTATAGGCTGCGAGAATGTGTAAGAAACGATGCTGATGCCCCGCTCCTCAATGATTTCATAATTATTGGGGTTATAATCAAGGGTGAAGTGCTTTGAGTCGGTGATCACGTAGAGATTGGGCTTGTTTTCGTAGTCTTTGAAGGCGTCCTTTGGCGGGTCTTCAAAGGGATCGCTGAAGCTTCCCCAGGGATCATCCATATAATAGCGCTCGTTGCCAAGCCCCACGTAAACGGTGGTGACAAGATCGTCATCGTGCTCCTGCAAAAGGAGCACTAAACTCTCTTCTCCGGTGCTTTTCACATAGCCCGACCATTCCCGTTCCTTGCGCATAGAGCCCTCGTTGGCACTAAAGCCCGCAAACTCGCAGACGTATACGTCGTTTACCGTGTGCTCTTCCCCGTCCAGCGTATAGACGATCTCAAAGGGAAATTCGGCTTTTGTGATCTCGGGCTTTGGAGGCGTAGGCTGAATGGCGATATAACCCGCCATAATCAGCCAGGGAGATGCAAAAAAGCCCATCACCGCCACCGCCGCCGCGCCAAGGCTCAGCGCCAAGATCAGGACGATTGCCACGATGGATAAAAGAACCGTTAAAGCGACGTGCTTTTTCTTCATGTTCAATCCCCTTTCCTGTTGCTTTTTCGCTTACAGTATACCATCTTTCTTTCGTGAAATCAAGGCATTGGGGTAAGAAAAACTTGAACGATCGTTGAGTTGGGAGGATTTTGAAAAAAGTCCGCTTTACAAATTTCAAAGCGGACTTTTTCTCAGTTATTTGTGTAAAACGATCAAATCACTTAATTATTCCTGCAAGCGTGTTCAATAGCATTGTAACATCGCCAACTGTAATCACACCATCTTGATTGATATCGGTAACTCCTCCGGGCTTTCGTGTCGTATCTGAAAGGAAATTCAAAAGAGCTGAAACATCACCGATGGTTATTTTGGCATCAGCATCCACGTCACCCAATTCAGGGTCGCTTTTGGGAATGGTCACTTCAAAATTAAAGCTGCCGTAACGAGGATCTGACCAGGTGTACCTACAAAGACCCATTTCAATGCAAGTTGCTTCCTTTACCACACTGTAGGTATAATCGGTGGTGTTCAGCTTCGGCAACGTGGCTGTGGTCGTTCCCTTGCATTTGGAGCAGGTTCCGGTAACAGTTCCTGTTGCAGAAGTGGTAGGGTCCTTCGTTACCTTGTAGCTGTAACTGTGTCCAGTTTCGTCTATATAGTCTGCCTTATAACTATCATTACAAGTTATACAAGTATAAGTAGTATATCCTTGCGTTGTACATGTTGGAGGAGTCACGTAAGACGAATACGAATGAACATGAGAAACGGTAAATGTTACTTCATTACTCATTTTTGTCTCATAATAATTTCTTGCATCTACATACGCATGATATGTACCATCAGGAAGCTTGATAGACCATCCGGAAGACACGCCCCATTCAATATGATACGCCTCTCCTTCCCAAAGTTCATCGCGCCATATTTTTATGTCATACCCTTTTTCACCGTACACATTTGTCCAATAAAAAACAACTTCTCCTGTCGGCTTTTGCACAGTAGTCAACTCGGGATCCGACAATTTACATTCATCCCCCCGATATATAGCCCATTGTTGCGCACCGCTACCGTTCCAGCCATATGTCTGCAAAATCGTTCCGGTAGCAGAATCATTATTTTTTAAATCCAAAACATAATCGTTTAATTTAGATTTAAAAACGTATCCATCAGATCTTTCATAAATATACCACTTTTGTGCATCGCTTGACGTTTCGACACATGTTTGCACCACTGTGCACGGCTCCGTGGAAGCATCTCGCACATCCATGTATTTTCCATCATAGCAAGAAGCAATTCTGTAGCTTCCATCCGATTGGCGGGTAAACCTCCATACCTGATTGGCACAATTGTTTTCAACGCCAATACGAATCGGAGGCTTATCACCTTCTATATAACTATTTTCGATAGGCTTCCAATATTCATAATTCAAAATTACCGCTGTAAAATCAGCGCCCAAATCAATTGGATGCATACCTTCAAAAATAGCGTCGCTACCTTGCACTTGTGACAAATACTGCATCGATGCATATCCGGATACACCGTTATACTCTACATGCGCCCAGTCGCTGCTGCCAGTACCGCTTGCTTTGGTAACGGTTACGGTAGCACCGGAAGGAATAGAACCAACCTTTCCATATGAACTGCCATGACCACTCCGTATATTTAAGTTAGCATCGGAAGTGGTACAGATATATATGCCGGCGTAGGAAGTAGAGCAGGTGCAGCTTGAAGGAGAAGGCGCAGGCGCAACACCTTTACGAGAATATGTATAAGTGATTCCTCCTTTGCCTTTTACATATGTCGCAAATGTGTCCCAATCCCAAGTAACTACTCGAATTTTACAACATCCATCTGAATTACAATCAGCAAATGTGATTGAACTATCAGATGTTGCCAACACGCTAATAGAGTGTGGCGAAGGCATACGAACATGGGTAGCGGGTGCGCAACCAAGCAGTTTGGATTTCAAATTACTTGCCGTACAATCAGATTTGCTAATAGCCCCTGTTAAATCGGAATAGATATTAGATGCCTCAGTAGCAAACGAACCATAAACTCTCCATTGACAATACCTGGCAAATCCAAGACATTGCGATCCTAACAAATTAACTTGACAAGTTGATTCGTTACCTGTGGGCCAATATCTCATGCAATTGCATGACGGATCTGTTGTTTTTGAGCAATCATATCCAGGACGTTTATGACAGCGTTCATATGCAATCTTCTCTTCTTTATCGTAATTGTTGTAGTCTTTGCAGGTGCTCCCGTTTTTTGTAAAGTAATCTCCATTGGCGTATCCTATATCTACACCACTAATTACAATATTGCTCGCCGCCTCCGTCTGCACAACCGTCAACGGCACCAATGTGACCACCATCATCAGCGCCAAGCACAAACTGATGGCCTTCTTAAAAAGTTTCATTTTCATTCTCCTTTTCTTTCCGCTGGTTTTATTGCGCTTTTGCAAATAAAAAAGTGCGCCAACGGTCGCCGGCGCACCGAAAAACGCAAGCTCCGATTGTTGCTACACAAACTTAATAAATACGGTATTCACCATACTGTTTATGAAACTTGCGCTTTTACCAAATTACAAAAAACAGT
>JAGBIB010000033.1 GCA_017935195.1 Clostridia bacterium | reverse complement strand
GGTTTTCGTTGCATTTTTCCAGTGCTTCCATGCCGTTGGCCGCTTCGTCTGTTTCATATCCATCAAATGTGGCATATTTGACGATCAATTGGCGGATCGCCGCTTCATCGTCAACGATCAATAGTTTATCCATCTGTTTGCTGTCCTTTCGAGTTTTAAACAAAGAAGGAGGCAGATACCTACCTCCCCCTTCGACGGTTTATTTGTACATTTGAATGACTCTGACCTTGAAGGTGAATTCTTCAAAGGCGTATTTGTAATTCATAAAGCTTCCGCTTTGGATCAAACGGATCACGGTGACTTCAATTTCTTCGCCCACATCGAGCTTGTTGATCAAATCGGGGATCTGCGACAAGGTGGTGATCTCCACACCGTTGAGAGACTTGAGGATGTCGCCGTTTTCAAAGGTGTTTTGTGCGTCGACATAGTCGACCATACCGTCGCTGACCACATAGATGCCGTAGAGTGGCCCACCGTTCAAGCGTTCTACTTGCTTGATGTAGGTTTCGTTTTTAAAGGAATCATAGTTTTCTGCAGTAATTTCGTAGCAGCTTGTGATGCCGAGTCCCTTTTGCAAAGAGGTCTGATCGTTTTGGATCATATCACCGATGATGGTTTTGGCGGTGTTCACGGGAATGGCAAAGCCCAGTCCCTCAATGCCTGCAGCAGAGGTCTTTGCATTGACGATACCGATCAGGTTACCGTTGATATCAAAGCAACCACCGCCCGAGTTACCGGGATTGATGGGGGCGCTGATCTGCATCAGGTTCATGGTTTGCCCCTCAATGGTGATCTCTCTGGTGATGGCGGAAAGGATACCTTCCGTTGCGGTGTTTGAGAGAATGCCCAGTGCATTGCCGATAGCGATGACCGGTTGTCCCATGCGAAGCTCGTCACTGTCGCCCATGCGCACGGGGAGGAGCCCGGTGACATTGATACGGATCAACGCAAGATCATTTTCGGCATTGGTGCCGATGCGGCTTGCAGGGTATTTTTCACCGTTAGAAAGCATGACCGAGATGCTTCCGGCACCGTCTATCACATGATGATTGGTCACGATATACCCGTCTTGCGACCAGATCACACCGCTTCCGGAGCCCACATCGGTGGAGATGGCCACGATGGAAGGATTGCACAAAGAGCAGACCTTTTCATAGGCACTTAGTTGGTCGTTGGTCATGTCATCGGGATTGTACCAGCTATCGGGGGAATAGCTTTGGGGTGGCGGCGTTTCCTCATTCTCCGAGGGAACGGTGATGACGTTTGAGGTGTCGTCGGAGGGCGAAAGATCCTCCTCTTCGCTCAAGGTGCCTTCAAATGAAGTGGAAGAATCGCCTTCAGGCGTTTGCTGTGTAGGCGGTAGGGATTTCCACAGAGAAACCAGCGCAAACCCCAGAGCCGAAAACGCGCCCACCAGCAGAATGACCAGAGCCAAAATACCTGCAATGAGTGCGATCAGGATTTTGGGCACCGAATTCCCCTTCTTCTTGTTGTTATTGTTGTTATTGTTGTTTTGAGAATGGGGGACAGAGGAATAGGAAGAAGAGCGGGGAAGTGGTTGACTTGGACCGGTTCTCCCCTGCGTAGCATAGGGATTTTCGGTGGAAACAGCGGTATAGGTATTGGTTTTGTGGTTGATTTCCCTTGATTCTTGCGGTTCTCCTGAATTTTGGACATCGGGCTGAATCGGATCCGAAGCGGGATCAATGGGTGCATCATTGTTTTCAGACTCAGAAAGCGGTCTGTTGAATTGTTCGTTATTCATAAAACACACTCCTTTGCTTGTGATGTATTCAGTATACACTTATTATGTGATGGTTACATGAAGATTCACGGAAATATGATTGAAAGTTGACCAATTTATCACTGTTATTTTACCGCTTTTTTCAGGATATGTCAAGAATATTATAGAAGAAAATACAATATAATGAAAGAGAGAAGATCTTTTTCAGTTGCAGTTGCGTTAGAATTGTTTGAAAGTTCGACATTTTTTAGAATGTGGAAAGAAAAAGACCGTTTGTACGGTGGGGGTAATATGTATGTTAAAAAATAAGATGAAGTGGATCTGCGGGCTCGCACTGTTACCGGTGATAGCGCTGTCCGTTTTACTTTTCATGCCTGCAGACACCAAGGTGCCGCAGGAGCTTCCTGCTCCTTCGGTTCTTCCTGAAAGTGAATCTGAGGATGTTTCCTTCGAGGTGGACTTGCCTGAGGAGTCTTTGAAGGAGGAATTTGAGTCTTCCGAATCTGTTACGGACGGAAAGGTGGAGAATTTGGGCGGGGAAGAAAAAGACCCTGTTCAGGACGATCCTACTCTCGATCCCACCCCCGATCCTACTCCCGAGCCTACCCCCGATCCTACTCCCGAGCCTACCCCCGAGCCTACCCCCGAGCCTACCCCCGAACCTACTCCCAAGCCTACTCCCGAGCCTACCCCCGAACCTACCCCCGAACCTACTCCCGAGCCTACTCCCGAACCTACCCCCGAACCTACTCCCGAACCTTCTCCCGAGCCTACTCCCGAACCTACTCCCGAGCCTACCCCCGAACCTGAGACGGTATACATCAAGGTGTTGGATGAGGGCAAGGTGATCACTGTAACGCTGGAGGAGTTTGTCTTAAGAGCTCTTGCCGCAGAAATGACTGCCTATTCCGATTCGCTTGAGGCGCTGAAGGCGCAGGCGGTTGCCATCCGTACCTTTGTGGTTGCCAAGAGCAACGGCATCGTTTACAAGGTGCACAAGGGTGCACATATTTGCACCGATTATACCCACTGCATGGCATGGAAAACGGAAAGCGAATATAAAGCCATGCATCAGCGCTATAGAACGCTGTATGAGCAGGCTGTTGCAGAGACAGAAGGTCAGATCGTGACCTATAACGGTTCTGTGGCGTGGACATATTTCCATTGGTGCTCCTATGGCACCACCGAGAGCTATGCTTCGGGCATGGGCGGTGGAACGGTGCCCTATCTTGTTCCTGTTTACAGCCCTGTAGTCAGTGGTGTTGAGATGATCCAACGACGCAGCTTCACCTCAAAGGATCTGCTTACCGGATTGTTTGGTGCTGAAAAGGCAGCAGAGCTGCTTTCTTCGGGCAAAACGCCCTTTGGTGCCATCACCGAAAGCGACGGCGGCAGACTTGCCACGGTGATGATCTTCGGGCAGGAGGTGAAGGGAAGCACCCTGCGCTCTCTGCTTGGACTCAAGTCCACCTCGCTGACCGTTTCCTACAGCTATAGTACCGACACCTTTACCTTTGTGGCGCTGGGATCGGGACACGGCGTGGGAATGAGTCAGGTTGGTGCCCGTGCCTTTGCCATTGAGGGTAAGAGCTATGATTGGATCCTTGCTCATTACTATCAGGGAACGGCCCTGACGGTGATGACAGCGGACATGATCCCCTGAATAAGAAAAGGGTATCTCGAATGCATTCTGCATTTGAGATACCCTTTTTGACATAAAGATGCGCCTATTCAAAGAGGAAGAGGTAGACATAAGACATGTATTCTCTGATGATATAGAGTGCCTCCTCAAAAAAATAGGGGGAGGAGCTGGAGGCGGCATAGGCATTTTCCACGTCTGCCCGATTTGCAAGCAGGAGGATGCGGGGGGTATGGAAGGCGCTGGACACGAACAGGAAGGTGCAATCCTCCTTTTTGTAGCCTTGCTTCGCTAAAACATCCAAGGAAAAGGACAGATTTTCTGTGGTGCGGGTGGATCGCTCTTCGGTAAAGATCCGATTTTCTCCGATCCCTTGCTCGACGAGCAGTTCCTTCATCCGCACCGACTCGGGCATGGGCTCGTTTTCGCCCTGACCTCCGGCGGTGATGCAGATGGCATCGGGATGCTTTTTCAACACCTCTGCCGCTTTGTTTACCCGCGCTGCCAGCTCTGCGCTGGGCTTACCATCCATATGCACCTGACATCCGAAGACCACCACGACAGTCTGCTTGTCTTGGGGAAGGTTTTCGGGAAGCACGTCACGGTGGCTGAGGATCACTCCGCAAAAAAGCAGAAAGGTGACCATATAAAAGCACATCCCTGCGCACCACACCGTTTTTAAAGGCGTGTAACACCGCTTGAGCGCTTTTTTTAGGGGATTTCTGAAAAAATAGGGGGTCAGCACGCAAAAAAAGACGAGCAGTGATGCCATGGTATCGGCAGGGTGGAGCCTTAAGGCGTGCCAGAGAAAGTAGGGGATATAAACGGCAAGGAAAAATCCTCCCGAAAGGGTGCAAAGGAGATTTAAGATCCGATGAAAGAGCGTCTTTTTTTCTTGCTTTGCGGGTGGTGCAAAAAAGGAAGCCGCTTTTTGCCTAAGAGAGGCAAAGGGCTTATTTTTTTTGGTCATATTGCTCCTTTCAGAGAAAACGGGGGCAAAAGGGGGTGTCGCGCTATGCGCGGCACCCCGCTTTATTCGTGATAAGATGAGATCACAGACCTCTCTTTACATAGGTGGTGTGCAGGATCTCGTGTGCCTTGTGGCTGTTGGGCTCGCCGAAGTATTCGTCGTACAGCTTCTTCACGGCACTGTTTTCGTGGGACTTTCTCAAATCCATCTTGCTGTCAGCGGTGTACAGAACCGATGCACGCAGGGCGCGCAGATCCACGTTGTTTCTCACCACTGCAGGCTGATAGGGCTGACCGCCGCCGTTGACACAGCCGCCGGGACAAGCCATGACCTCGATGAAGTCTGCCTTGATCTCGCCTGCCTGAACGGCCTTGAGCAGCTTCTTGGCATTGCCGGTGCCGCTGGTAACCGCTACGTTTACGGTCAGGTCGCCCAGCTTGTAGCTTGCCAGCTTGATGCCCTCGGTGCCTCTCACGTCCTCGAATTCCAGCTTTTCAAGAGGCTTGCCCAGGATGACCTCAGCCGCAGTACGCAAAGCGGCTTCCATAACGCCGCCGGTAGCACCGAAGATCACGCCTGCGCCCGATCCGATATCGAAGGGATCGTCAAACTTCTCGTCTTCCATTGCAACGAAGTCGATGCCTGCCTGCTTGATCATTCTGCCCAGCTCTCTGGTGGTGATGGCGATGTCCACGTCGGGAACGCCTGCGGCGCTCTGGTCGGCACGGCCCACCTCAAACTTCTTGGCGGTGCAGGGGATGGCGGACACGAATACGATGTCCTTGGGGTCAAGACCCATCTTCTGTGCATAGTAGGTCTTATAAAGGGCGCCGAACATCTGCTGAGGAGACTTGCAGGACGACAGATTTTCGGTCATTTCGGGGAAGTAATGCTCGCAGAACTTGATCCAACCGGGCGAGCAGGAGGTGATCAGGGGCAGAGGACCGCCGTTCTTCACACGGGACAGGAACTCGGTAGCCTCTTCCATGATGGTCAGGTCGGCAGTCAGGTTCATGTCATATACACCGTCAAAGCCCAAAGCCTTGGTAGCGGCAACCATCTTGCCCTCGGTATCGGTACCGGGTGCGTAGCCGAAGCATTCGCCGATCTGTGCGCGCACGGAGGGAGCCATGCAAATGGCAACGTGCTTGCTCGGATCGCTGAGTGCCTCGAATACCTTTGCGGTATCGTCCTTTTCGGTGAGCGCACCGGTGGGGCAGGCAACGATGCACTGTCCGCAGTTGATGCAGGAGGTCTCAGCCAAAGGAAGCTCGAAGGAGCATCCGATTACCATGTCAAATCCGCGGTTGTTGGCGCCGATCACGCCAATGCCCTGTACCTTCTGGCAGGTTGCGGAGCAACGGCGGCAGAGGATACACTTGCTGTTGTCGCGGATGATGGAGGGCGAGGAGGCGTCGATCTTGGTCTCGGTCTTTGCGCCTGCAAACTTGTCCTCGTCCACGCCGTACTCATTGCAAAGCTGCTGCAGCTCGCAGGTTGTGGAGCGGGGGCAGGACAGGCACTTCTTGTTGTGGTTGGAGACGAGCAGCTCCAGATTCATCTTTCTGTTCTTGCGGATGGCGGGAGAATCGGTAACGATCTCGGTGCCCTCACGCTCGATGGGATATACGCAAGCGGCAACCAGACCTCTTGCGCCCTTGACCTCTACAAGGCAGAGACGGCAAGCGCCGATCTCGTTGATGTCCTTCAGATAGCAGAGGGTGGGAATGTTGATATTTGCCATTCTTGCGGCTTCAAGAACGGTGGTGCCGTAGGGAACCTGCAGTTCTTTGCCGTTGATTTTGATATTCAGCATCTGTTCCATGGTCTATCTTCTCCTTTCACTTACTTCTTGATGATCGCGCCGAACTTACAGTTGCCGATACATACGCCGCACTTGATGCACTTGGAGGTGTCGATCACGTGAGGCTCCTTCACGGAGCCGCTGATGGCGTTTACGGGGCACTTTCTTGCGCACAGGGTACAGCCCTTGCACTTTTCGGGAACGATCTCATAGTGTAACAGCGACTTACATACGCCTGCGGGGCACTTCTTGTCCACCACGTGGGCAACGTATTCGTCTCTGAAACGGTTTAAGGTGGAGAGCACGGGGTTGGGTGCCGTCTGACCCAGACCGCACAGCGACGCACTCTTGATGTATTTAGCCAGCTCCTCCAGCTCGTCCAGATCCTTCAGCTCGCCCTTACCTGCGATGATGCGGTCAAGGATCTCTAACAGTCTCTTGGTACCAACACGGCAGGGAGTGCACTTACCGCAGGATTCGTCAACGGTAAAGTCAAGGAAGAAGCGGGCGATGTCTACCATACAGGTATCCTCGTCCATAACGATCAGACCGCCCGAGCCCATCATCGAGCCGATGGCGATCAGGTTATCGTAGTCGATGGGGGTATCGATCAGCTCTGCGGGGATGCATCCGCCGGAAGGACCGCCGGTCTGGGCTGCCTTGAACTTCTTGCCATTGGGAATGCCGCCGCCGATCTCTTCAACGACCTCACGCAGGGTGGTACCCATGGGTACTTCCACAAGGCCGGTGTGCTTGATCTTGCCGCCCAGAGCGAACACCTTGGTGCCCTTGGACTTCTCGGTACCCATAGACTGGAACCATTCCGCACCGTTTAAGATGATCTGGGTGACGTTTGCATAGGTCTCTACGTTGTTAAGGATGGTGGGCTGACCGAACAGACCCTTTACTGCAGGGAAGGGAGGACGGGGGCGAGGCTCACCGCGGTTGCCCTCGATGGAGGTCATCAGCGCAGTCTCCTCACCGCAGACAAATGCGCCTGCGCCAAGGCGGAGCTTGATGTCAAAATTGAAGCCGGTGCCGAAGATGTCCTTACCCAGCAGACCGTATTCGTGAGCCTGATTGATGGCAACCTCCAGACGGTGGATGGCGATGGGATACTCTGCACGAACGTAGATGTAACCCTCGTCTGCACCGATGGCGTAGCCTGCGATTGCCATTGCTTCCAGAACGGCGTGGGGGTCACCCTCAAGGATGGAACGGTCCATAAATGCACCGGGGTCGCCCTCGTCGGCGTTACAAGCAACGTACTTCTGCACGTTTCCTCTGTTGCCCGAAGCGAACTTCCACTTTAAGCCGGTGGGGAAGCCGCCGCCGCCTCTGCCGCGAAGTCCCGAGTCGATGATGGTCTGGATGACCTCGTCAGGGGTCATTTCGGTCAAGACCTTACCTAATGCCTGATAGCCGTCAACGCCGATGTATTCTTCGATATTCTCGGGGTCGATCACGCCGCAGTTACGAAGAGCGATTCTCTTCTGCTTCTTGTAGAAGCTGGTCTCGGACAGCGATTTGACATCGGTGGTGCCCTCCTGCAGGGTCTCATTGAAGACCAGTCTTCTGACAACGCGTCCCTTTACCAAATGCTCGGAAACAACCTCTGCAACGTCGTCAACGGTGACTCTGCTGTAGAAGGTGCCTTCGGGATATACGATCATGATGGGGCCGAGCTCGCAAAGTCCGAAGCAACCGGTCTGAACGACCTTCACTTCGTTTTCAAGACCTACATTGGCGATCTCTTTTTCAAGGGTTTCCCGAATGGTCACGCTGCCCGAGGCAGAGCATCCGGTACCGCCGCAAATGAGTACGTGTGAACGAATCATAATTTAAGTCCTTGCCTTTCTTTGGGTACGGAAAAGCTTCCTTTCTTTATTTATAAAAGTTTGGTCTTACATTTCACCGATGGTGTACTGGGTCAGGGGCTTGCCGCCTTCGATATGGGAAGCGATCACTTCCTTTGCCTTTTCGGGGGTCATCTTCACGTAGGTGGTCTTTTCTTCTCCCGAGAAGACCTCGAAAACGGGCTCCATCTGGCAAATACCGATGCAACCGGTCTGAGAAACCTGTACCTTTCCTTCAAGACCTTTTGCGGCGATCTCCTCAAGCAGAGCGTTCATTACGGGACGTGCACCTGCTGCGATGCCGCAGGTAGCCATACCCACAACGATGCGATAGCTGTATTCGCCTTCACGAAGGGAGACCTTGGACTTCATACGCTCTCTGATAGCGCTGAGTTCTGCTAATGTTTTCATAACGGTGGATCCTTTCTAATTTTAATATATATGCCTGATTATAATGTACCGGTTTTAAAGTGCATCCTCCTGCTCCCTAAGATACTCCCCGATGAAGGACAGGATCTCGGGTTCGTTTAAGGGGATGTCACCGCCAAGCTGCTCATGAAGCTCCTTTGTATCAAGATGGCTTTCCTTTCCGTCCTTGACGTGACGGTAGATATATCTTGGAGAAAAGGGTGCGTTTTGAACGAGCAATACCACGGTGGACACCACGTCCCCTAAGGGAGGACAGTCGATGTGGTTTGTATAAAAGGTGGCTTTCACGGTGGTGCCGCAGTTTTTTTCATCCTCGTCCTTGTGGACAGAGGTGATAAACAGGGTGCCTCCCGTGCCTTCTGCCGCCATCTTTAAAAGGGGCAGACCCAACCCCACCTTTCGGGTGGTGCGGGTGGTGGTAAAGGGGTCGAGAACGTTTTTTAAAAAGTCCTCCTTCATTCCGTGTCCGTTGTCGGCAATGGTCAGCTCTAAGCGCGGACCCTGCTCGTCAACGGTGATGGAG
>JAGBIB010000032.1 GCA_017935195.1 Clostridia bacterium | reverse complement strand
TTTGCTCCGCTTCCTCGGGGAATTCTTCCGTTTCTTCGGGCGTTTGCTCCGCTTCTTCGGGCATTTGCTCCGTTTCTTCGGGCATTTGCTCCGTTTCCTCGGGCGTTGGCTCTACTTCTTCGGGCGTTTGCTCTACTTCTTCGGGCATTTGCTCCGCTTCCTCGGGGAATTCTTCCGTTTCTTCGGTCGTTTGCTCCGCTTCCTCGGGTGTTTGCTCCGCTTCCTCGGGGAGCGCTTCCGTTTCTTCGGGTGCTTGTTCTATTTCCTCGGGTTCCTCCGACACATTCTCCTCATAATCCATGGGATCTTCCGGCTCTTGATCGAAAGACTCATCAAGCGCTCCCTCGGATCCCTCCATCGGATCCTGTGATTCCATTGTCTCTTCCAATTCCAAAGGAGCATCGTTTTCCGCAGTATCCTCAATTTCACCGTCCGAAATCTCGTCCGAATACTCCTCGGAAAGTCCTTCCCCTTCAGAATCGATATCCTCCTGAGGAACGTCAAGCTCGGCAGAATTGGCGCTTTCCACATCGGAAGAGGTCTCTACCGCAACCGAGGAGTCTGCGCTTTCTTGAATTTCTCCGCCCCCGGAAAGTTCTCCACCTCCGGAAAGTTCTCCACCTCCGGAAAGCTCTCCACCTCCGGAAAATTCATTCAGTTCAACCATCAGTTTTCATCCTCATAAGGTGTCTCATCATACCCCTTCTTCAGCAGATACCGAACCAACCGATCCAAGTGCCGCCTAAAGAAGCGATTAAACCATTTATACTCACCAAGAAGCGCCACCGCCTTGGGACTGACCGCATAATATGTATCAATAAAGCATCTGCCAAGCCAATACCTTGACAAGAATCCGTCACGGAATCGACGCAAAACCCAAACCTCCGGGCAATCATATGAGCCGTATACCGCAGTTGCCACATAGCAGCCCTTGGACTTGGTCACGTTCACCGGTATTCTTTTGCTGATATTCGTTCCTTCGATCTTGCACATCAAAAGCGCAGAGCCGGCACCCACCGATTCCACACAGCATTTCTTCGAATTGCACCCCTTGATGCGCGCAATCTCCTTGTTGGAGACCGCCCACACCACCTTTGTTTCCGAAGGAACATCTTCGGGCACTACCGCACAGTATACGATCGCCTCCGCAGGATGAGCCAAATTGATATGCTCCACCGAAACACGAAGTCCCGTGGGCTGAGAAAGAACCGTAACATAAAAGGTTCTTTCCAAGCGGGGCGTGGAGGCCGTGATGCCGACCCGCCCCGATGCAAGGGCATAAAGCTGATTGGGCCCCGTCAGCACAGCGATGGAATCGTCGCTGACACGGTACTCTATCTCACCCAAATCCTCGGCATCAACCGGCGTAACGATCGTGTTAAAGGTCAGTGTGTCCCCGATCTTAATGGTCGTGGTAGGAAAGGAAAGGGCGATATTGGTAACATAATTGTGCCGAAAGACCTCGATCTGTTGAGAAGCATACACCGTGCCTGCGGAATCGACCATACTGACCGTGGCAACACCCGGCTCCTTGGCTGTCAACATCCCGTTTTCAAATTCGATCACCGCAGGATCACTGACAACGACTCTGATCTCAGGAGCTTCAAAACAAGCAGGAAAATACCAATAATTCAATTCAAAGAGCATCCCCGATTCAAGATCCTCTGGAATGTCCTCCACAAAAAGGCGGTATTCCTCCTGATTGTATGCCTCGATTTCCAATAGCGTTGCCCGATCCAAGGAGCGCTCGTTCAACTTCGCAAAAACATCCGCAATTACAGAAAGACGCAGGTGATATGTGTTGAAATAATCCATTAAAACAGAAAGATATTCCTTTGTAACATACAGGAAAATCCCATTCTGTCGCTTCACGATACGGTTGGATTCTCCGATCACAATATGATATTTTCCGAGAAGAGCCGTCAGGTCGTCCCCTTCAAAGCTCACGCTGTAATCAGATGCATCTGTTGTAACAGCAGCACCTGCAAGACCAAGACCCTCCCATCTGTCGAAGTTGGCACAGTAAAATAGCAGACTCGGCTTGGGTTCCTCGGGAAGAACAGAGTGCAGCCTATTCAGATGAAGGGCATATTTGTACTTCTCTTCAACCGAAATGCGATACGACAACGCTTTAAAGCAGAGCGCTTCACAGTATTCAGATCTGTTCATGGCCTCACGCAGGACAAGGTCATGGTACGGATGTCCCGTCAGCGAAACACTGTATGCTTCCGCCAGTTCTGAATCCATGATCTCAAAAAACTCGTCTGCCCAGTAGAAGATATCATCGTAAATATAGTCCGACAGAGACATATATCGACTGATCTCTTCTCCATTGATCATAATCTTCGGGTACTTTTCGCTTTTACTGTATTTGATTTCAACCAGATGATTCATATCAATTTCCCTTATCGTGTGTATTTTGTTCTATAGATCCAATCATAATCAACCGCAGTCTTTTCATAGGCCTTGACATACACCATATACTTCACGAGCATCCGTCGCTGAAGGTCATCAAGCTCCGACATTTTGGTGAGCTCTCCCTCAAGGAAGCGGAACAATGCATCCATGCTGTTTTGCTCCGCCTGTGCCTTCTCTTTACCGTGGAGGGGCAATCCCTTGACGGTATTCTCTGCTCTTCTGAAAAGAACGTCTGCGCCGATATACTGCATCAACGCCTTTCCGAAAAACAGGCTGTCCCATTTGCGATCCAACGTCGACGTAACCGACCGAACCATACAGCGCGCATCCTCTTTCTTATACCCATCAATATCAAATGCCTCGATCTTTTCCATGATCCTTGAGACCGATCGAGTTCGTTGAATGGCGTATTCGTCCAACAGTGCTCCCAGCACTGCGCTCTTGAAACGCAAAAGTGCGGCACCGTCACAGGTGGGAAGATCGCCCCGATAAGGATATGGATGGTAGGTGATTTGGGTAAGAACGGCATCGCACCAGTTGTTTTGCATGACCACTGCCGATCCTGTCCTCAATCTGGACAATTCCAAGATCTGCTTGTCATTCAAGGAAACGCTTCGTCCGATCGCCTCGCAGTCACCCATTTCGGGAAGGCGCATGATGATCTTGGTGTTGGTATTCTTGATGGCGGCAATATCCACAGCACCGGGAGATTGATCGACAAGAATAAAACTCTCACCGTATGTACGCATTTCAGCAATACTGTTGCAGATCATTTCCACCGACTTGCTGACCACGGCACCGGCTCCGCCGGGGATGCTTCTCACGTTCTTGAGCAGATTGTGTGCTTCCTCCAGCACCGTCACATGGCGAAGCGGAGAGTTGGTTGCTTTCACGGATGACATACGGTATTCGGTCAGCTTCAGTACCAAAATACCCATGATGAGCGATTTGGTTTCGGAAGAACCGACTCGGCTCAAATCGACAATGGCACTGTGGTCAAAAAGCTCCTCGTCCTCCACATCGTAACAGTCACAAAAGATCTGTCCCACAATGCCGTTGGTCAAAGAATTCACGCGGGTAACAAGGGCGCCGACGTAGTCTCCCTTTGTATCTGAAGAATAGCCCGATTGATTGATGATCTCGGGAAGCTCGGTGAGCAGATCCTTAAACGTGGGATACTGTGGCTCTCCACCGGGAAGATAGACCGAGTTCAGCAGATCCCATCCCTTTTTCTCATAGATGCGTTCGATGGCATCCTTTAAAATGGCGGGCATTGCCGCATACATCTCCCAGCAGGTGTTGAAGATCTCAATCAAGCGATCCAAATGCTCCAGCACGTGAATGTCTTTTTGAAAGCGGAAGGGATTGAGCTTCAAAAAGCGGCCGGTAGAAATGCTCGTGGTAAAAATGTTGATCCCCGGAACATTGGTAAACGCATACTTATACTCTCCCTTGGCAGGCTCGATCACCAAAAACGGAATGTTGATCTCGGGCTTCAACAGCTCTCCCAAGAGGGTAAACGTGGTATTGGATTTGCCGCTACCCGTGGATCCTGTGACGAAGCAATGAGCAGAAAGGCTTTGAAGATTCAGCTCGACCTCCGTATCTTCGATCCGGTTCATATGACTGACCTTACCGATCGTAAGCGTCTTTCCGTCCGGTTTTGTGCCCTCATTCACATAAACCACGTTTCGGCCGAATTCGGCCATTGCCGTAACAGCCACTCCCGAAACAGACTTTCTGGGCAGGGCAAACAGCAGCGGTACCTCCTTACCGCTGAGATATTCCGTTGCCGTCACTTGGGCAGAGGCGTTGAGTGCGTCCAGCTTAAATAACGGATGGTGACAATACTTCAACGTCTCCAATGCCCGTGTTGTTGAAATGCGTTCTCTTTTGCCGAAAAGATTAAGAAATGACTTTTCATTTCTGTTTTCTTCGCCCAACATCAAAGAACGGATGGCATTGGCGGCAACCACCGAGGTCTGTAAGTCGCCCGACATAAAATAAGCGGCGCATTCCCACATACCAAAGGTCATGCATTCCTTGATGCGTCCGATTCTGTGATCGATATTCTCCAGCGTGTCCTCGATCATTTTATCCTTGTACGCCACCGTAAAATTATCCGTCATGGTTTGCATCTTGGATTGAGAGCTGCTTATTCCCTCGGATTCCTGCTTGGAGGTGGAAGAGGATCTGGTATCGCTGGTGGTCGTGCCCTGCGTCTTGCCGTGTGAAAAATTATAACCCATTCCAAGGAATCCAACGTTAAAGCCCTTTGTATTGGTGCTTGCCTCGTTTTGTCCCGTCGTCTTGGCAATGCTTTCAGAAACCGAGTTGGAAATGGATCTGGTAAAGCCCTCTGTAAAAGTGGTACCCTCAGACGTACCGTGCATCAAAGAAAGATTTGAAAGGGGATATAATATCGTATACAGCTGCTCATAGCCCCTGAGTCGTTCCTCGCATTCACTGTCCGAAACAGAGGATGCAAGAAGCATACAAACATACGCCTCTCCTCGCATCGTATCAATGAACTTCTCCATTCCCTGCACAAAATCCTCTTCGTTTCTGACGGCGGGGATCACGTTAAGGCAGGTCAAGTTGCCCATCCCTTCCTCAAACTCCGTTGCGCCGGAAAGAATCTCTGCAACCTCGTCCTGCGGTATACGTTGTACAGAGCTTCCCGGGAAATTACCCAGCATACTCTTTTGAAAGACCTTGTCCGCTATACCGATCTCGTACATAGACTGTACACCGATATAGAATTCCACAGAATTCTTCTTTCCGCATAGGATCAAAACCAGATTGCTCCTTGTGTTTTGCACGGAATTGAACACGCTGATCAGCTTGTCATTGACGTCTTCACTGCTGTCATATACCAGCTTGTTGATCCTATACAAGCGGATCGACTGAAAACGCTTCTGGTGCTCCCCCAAGGGAATCACCTCCAGCTCGGCCAAATCGCTCAGATACGAGCGATTCACAAAGCGATTGGCAACGTCAATATCCGTCTGAAGCTTCTGTTCATCATACATCATACCGCACCGTCCATTTTCTTTATTTTAACTTTCACAAGCTCGTTTAAGTGCAAAATCATTGATTTCAAATCGTATTTTATGGGAATACACAGCATCAAAAAGGCGCAACGGCTCGCAGAAGCATTGCTTCCGCATTTTTTTAAAACCCGCTTGTACCCGATCGTCAAGCTCTATGTGCAAATCACGTTCATACTTGGTAAATGCACATCTTTATACGTGCATTTTACCATGTTTTCATACTGTTGTCAACATAAACCCACACCAATCGCCAAAAAAGACGGACTTCTATTGACAATCTCCCAAAATAATGCTATAATTGTGTAGGTATCAAATAAACTCAAATAAGAGAGGCAGCTATGAACAATCAAGGTTGGGAAAACAACATCGATAACGGCTTTTTTGTTGATGATTTTGAGAAATATGAGGTCAGTGAGGCGATTCAAGAACGGGCACAGTCTGCCAAAAACTTTGCACTTGTCTCCATGATCGTTTCAAGTGTGCTCTTTTTACTTTTGATCGGATCCTTTGGCTTTTCTTTGCTGTTTCCTTCGGTGGGATTTTTGGCCATTTTGGCTCTTCCGCTGGCCATTGGCTGTGCCGTGCTGGAGATTCTCTTAATGATCGGTGCGATCGTTTTGAACATCATTGCCCTCGTCCGTGCGATCAAACAACGAAAAGAGTTTAATCTCTATAAGGACGGCCCCGAAAAGGACAAGCTGGAGGAAACACTCAAGCTGGGAAGGATCTTCACCTACATCGGTGTCGGTGTTGCTGCGCTGGCGCTCATTATGATCATCCCGCTGAATCTTCTTGAGTTTGTGCTTTCCTTCCTGTAAGTTTAAAAAACATATCGGAAGATAAATACCGAAAGCCATCGATAATTCAATGGCATCACTTGCACAAATCAAAAACGGGAATCAATACCTTCGATTCCCGTTTTCTTCTTTTTTCATCGGAATAACGGTCAAGCCACTTTAAAGCGCCTTAGGGTTCGCTCAAAAAGGATTGATCTCTGTTTTTCAAAAAGGAGCTTCTATGAACATTGAGAAAACCATTCTTTCAAAGCTTGAAGAGATTGAAAGAGCTGAAAATGTAAAGATCCTGCACTGCGTGGAATCGGGAAGCCGTGCATGGGGCTTTGCCTCTCCCGACAGCGATTACGACGTACGCTTCATATACGTTCGTCCAAGGGATTTTTACCTTCGTCTTGACAAAACCCGCGACGTGATCGAATGGCAGCTTGACGACACGCTGGACATCAATGGCTGGGACATTCAAAAGGCACTCGTCCTGCTCCACAAATCAAACCCCACTCTTTTTGAGTGGAACTCCTCCCCCATCGTCTACAAGACCACTGAGGAGTGGGCACGGATCTCCTGCCTCATTGAGCGCGCCTTTGTTGCAAAGTCGGGGCTCTACCACTATCTGAACACCGCCAAAAGCAACTATCGGGAGTTTTTGACCGGGGAAACGGTCAAGCTCAAAAAATATTTCTATGTTCTTCGCCCGCTTCTCGCCTGCAAATGGATCCTTGAAAAGGGAACCCCGCCGCCCATGCTGTTTTCCCGGCTGGCAGAGCACTGTCTGGATGCTGAGATCCGCCCCGACGTGGAGCTGCTCCTATCTATGAAAATGACAACACCCGAGTTGGGCGAGGGCAGGCGCATGGAGCGCATCAATGCCTATCTGGAGCAAGGGATCGACGAGGTAGAGCGTGCTCTTGCTTCGCTATCCTCAGACGAACCCGTCTCCTGGCAGGAGCTGAACGAACTGTTTTTTTCTCTCTTCCCCTCAACCTGATCGCATCACCTCTTCTCCCCGATACACCGTCTTCACTACACCGAAAAGACTTTTATATCTGCGACAAACGCACTTTGGAGGAGCATCATGAACGTAATTCGCAAACGCTGCTTAGCCATTCTGTTGACGACACTCTTTTGTACGGTGCTCTTCGCATCCTGCACCGATGCAAACGGCATCACCAATACCAACACCCACACCCCCTCCGGAGAAGATGCTTTGCCTGAAAGCACCCTTGCGCAAAGTGTTTCCCTTTCAGAGTCTAACTCTGAGTCCCTGCCATCTTCCCCCTTGCCTTCCGAACCTTCCGAGCCTTCGGCACCTTCCGCAAGCCACCCCTCTGTCTCTCCCTCAGAGGACACGAGCAAAGAGTGCATTCACGAAGAGGTCAAGGACGAGGCTGTAGAGGCGCGCTGTGACCGATTGGGTCTGACCGAAGGAAGCCACTGCAAAAAGTGCGGAAAGGTCTTCATAGCCCAACAAGAAATCCCCATGACGGAGCATCAATGGGCAGAGGCCACCTGCCAAAGCCCCAAAACCTGCACGGTGTGCAAGAAGCATGAGGGAAAAGCCAAGGGGCATTCCTTTGGCGATTGGACCGTACTCAAGGAAGCTACCATAAAGGAAGAAGGAAAAAAAGAGCGCATTTGCTCCGAATGCAACCACAAGGAAGAGGAGCTCATCCCAAAATTGGAGCACACCCACAGCTTCTCCTCAGAATGGACACATGATGAAAGCGAGCACTGGAAGGACTGCTCTTGCGGTGAAAGCGCTGAGCGCTCCGCCCACAGCTTCGGTGCATGGCAAACCGTCACCGATGCCTCCTGCACGCAAAGCGGAAGCGCTGAGCAAAAATGCACCGCTTGCGGATACACCGAGCAAAAAACAATCCCCAAAAAGGGACACAGCTGGCAGGATGCCACCTGCACTCTCCCCAAGACCTGCTCCAACTGTCATCAGACAGAAGGGAATGCCCTAGGTCACAGCTACGAAAACGGTGTCTGCTCACGCTGCAAGCTGATGCGCACCAGCGAAGGACTTTCCTATCGCAAAGAGGGTGCCGGCTATGTGGTGACCGGCATCGGCTCTTGCACCGATAGCTATCTGGTGATCCCCGCAGAGCATAAAGGTCTGCCCGTGATCGGTATCGGTGATGAGGCCTTCGTCTATCATTATGAGGACATCACCGGTGTGGTCATCCCCGACAGTGTGACCTATATCGGAAGCTATGCCTTTGCCTGCTGCCAAAAGCTTCATACCGTCGTCATCGGAAAGGGTGTCAAGACCATCGGTGACTATGCATTCAACTGCACCTATGCACTCGAAAATCTCACGTGGGGCTCAAATATTCAGACGATCGGCTCGTGGGCCTTTGAGGGGGCTCGCTTTACAGAGATCGTTTTACCCGACAGCGTGGAAACGGTGGGCTCATATGCCTTTTACGATTGCAGGATGATGACCTCCTTTACCTTCGGCTCAAAAACACGAACGGTGGGAGAAGGGATCTTTACCTTCTGCAAGAGCCTTGAAAACGTTCACTTTTCCGATCTGATCACCACCATCGAACGGGATATGTTCAGAGGATGCTCAAAGCTGACGTCGATAGAGATCGGAAAAGGGGTAACAAGCATCGGCTTTTGTGCCTTTGCGGAATGTACCGCACTCACCGATCTGAAGTTTCACAATAGCCTCAAAACCATTCAAGACGGTGCCTTCCAAGAATGCATTGCCCTCAAGCGGATCGTTCTTCCCGATTCGCTGAAAACGCTGGGTGAAGCGGTATTCCAAAGCTGCATCAATTTAGAAAGCATCACCCTCGGCAAGGGATTAGAAACCATTGGTCAAAAAGCCTTTTCACGGTGCGTTGCGCTGAAGAAGATCGATTTGCCGAGCAGCGTGAAGACCCTCTGCGCAGCCGCCTTTGAAGGCTGCACATCCCTTGAAAGCATCGTCCTGCCCAATAGCATCACCACCCTTCAAGGTACGATTTTCTCGGGCTGTACCTCTCTTAAAAGCGTCACTCTGCCCAACGGCCTCAAGGAACTCCCGACACACATCTTCTCAGACTGCACCGGTCTTTGTGACGTTGCAATCCCGGACGGTGTGGAAGTCATCCATGAGTACGCATTTTATAATTGCGACAGCTTGGCCTCCATCCTGATCCCGATAAATGTGAAGAAGATATATTCCTTCGCTTTCTCGGGCAGCGACGGACTTCAGTACATCTTCTGTGCCGCTTCCGCATTGCCCAAAGAATGGGACGAATTTTGGTTAGATCAGTGCACCGCAGAGGTATGCTTTAAGGACTGCTGGACTGTGCAAAACGGTGTCCCAGCCCCCAACCACTCGTGGAAGGAAGCAACCTGCCAAGCCGCCAAGAGCTGTGCCACCTGTGGTTTGACCGAAGGACAAGCACTGGATCACAACTATGAAAACGAAATCTGCACACGGTGTGGCTTTTGCGCCCAATGGGAAAAGATGACGTATGAGTTGAGAGACGGTGCCTATGTGATCGTCGGCATCGGGGAGTGTACCGCAACCGAGCTGGTGATCCCCGCATATCACAAAGGACTGCCGGTAAGAGGTGTTACACTTGACGCACTGGCTCGTTGCACCATGGAAACAGTGCTGATTTCCGACGGTGTGACCGTATTGGAGCAAGGCGCATTCTTCGCTTGCAAAAATCTGAAAACCGTTGTGATCTCGGACAGCGTAAGCACCGTGGGCTTCAATGTCTTCGCCTTATGCGATTCCCTGACCGATATCTATTGCGAAGCCGCAAGCAAGCCGGCTGGATGGCATAACAACTGGAACGCCCATAGCTCTGCCAATGTGCATTGGGGTGACAGCTGGCACTACGTTGACGGTGTGCCCACTTTGAAATAAACAAATCAAAAGGAAGCCTCGAATGTGCCATGCACATTCGAGGCTTCCTTTTCGTTATGCAAATATCAAAGCATTTTTCGGCGTTGCTTTACAAGCTCCAGCAGTTCCCGCTCAAACTCCACATCTGCCACATAAGGATGGCTTGCGGCAGTCTTCTCAAAGAGGTCCAGCCAGCCTTGTGCCTCAGTTTCGTCCTTTTTATAAAGGAGTGCGTAGGCGTAGCCCACCCTTTGCACGCTGATAGAGCTTTTCAGGGCGGCAAAGCTTTTTTTCAGCTCCTTTGTGTAAAGTGCCTCGATCCGCTCGGCATTTCCTTCGCCGATCAGCTCTATATACAGTAGATCCATTTTTAAAAGAAGACGGTGAAGTCCAATGATCCTGCTGTCCACCGCCAAAAGATGCTCGATGACCCTCTTTGCCTCTTCAAAATCCTGAAGATCCATCAGACGGTTTGAAACAAGCACCCCTTCGGTGGCGCGCATACTGTTCTTCAGCTCCTCGTCGACGGGCATCACGAACCACTCGTCGGGCAGATCCTTCAGTCTTTTTCCCGAAAGAAGTCCGTCGGTAACCTTCAACTGCAGATCAAAGGCGCGCAGAGTCTGATCGCTTCGGGTTGCTGCGTAGGCGTTTCTGCCGTCGTTGTCTACCATCCCCGTGCTTAAAGGGATGCCGTTTAAAAGGGCGGTCATCAGCCCCGCAAGCACAGCCGCAAGAGGAATGACCGACAAAAAGAAGGGCAGATCGGTCAGCAGCGCCACCGCAAGAAGGATCGAAAAGAGCGGAAGGGTGAGCAGATTCAGAATCACACCGCCCAAATTATAAAGCAGTACGCCGCCCTTGCCAATCGGACGCGCGGAAGGACGCATCAGACATTGCCCTGCAGTACCTGCAAGACGGTAGCGTCCAAAGCGCAGTTTTCCATCCTGCTTCATCAGGATCAGGTTGAAAATGCGAAAGGATCCAAAGCGATATCCTGCGGCAAGACCGAACACCAGATGTCCCGCCTCGTGCACGATAAGCTGGAAAAGGTAAAAAAGGTAAAACACCAACAGTCCGTACACCAAATACAAATAGTCCTGTAAAAGATCCTCTCCCTGCAGGCAAAGCAGAGCAAGCCCGCCGCCAACCATCCCTCCAACGAGCAACGAGATCAGCATCATCACGCCTTTTTCCTTCTTGAGCCGCTTTTCATTCGGGTTCATTTCAAAACTCCTCTCTTTTCTCTTTTCTCTTTCACGCCTCGTTTTCCTCCATCGCCACCAGCAGGGCGCGGCAGGGAGCGCCCTCGGCACCTCCAAGATGCAGGGGCGGGGAAAAAAGCATATACGCCCCCTCGGAAACGCCTGCAAGACGCAGCCCCTCCAATAGCAGTACTTCTTTTGAAAGCAGGATCAGGTGGGTAGCCATGGGGGCGTCCTCGGGTCCCACCGTTTGGGACTCGTTTCCAAGAAGGAAGATCTCAGCCGCCGCAAAAACCTCTGCCGCCTGCTCGGTGACAGTGGCGTCTCCCTTGATCAGGATCCTTTTTTCCGCCCCGTTTTTTGCCTCCTTTGCCCGCAACAGAATGTCTTCCGCATCCTTTTTCAAAAGGTCTCCCCGATGCTCCGCCACAAAGCAGCAGCCCACCGTTTTTTCAAGGGCAAGCTCCTCTATCCTTTTTCCACCCTTGATAAAATGGGCGGGGGCATCAAGATGGGTGCCGTTGTGGGCGCACATAGAAAAGGCGGTCAGATCGTAAAGATCGCCCTGCGCCATAGAGCATAGCACCTCTCTTTTGGGGGCGGGGTCGCCCGGGTAGACGCTGCAGGAAAAGACCTCTTGTGAAATATCGTATATCTTCATCGCTTTTGACCAAGTCCCTCCTTTCACCGTTTTTTCGTCGGCACGAATCATTTTGAGTACTGACCGAATTATAGCACGAAACGCACTTTTTTACAAGCATTTCTTTCAAAAACCTTCTTCCCAATCCGATTTTCAAAGAAAATGCCCTTTTTCATCCTCAGCCTTTTTTTGCCCGTCCCCGTGAAGAAGCGCTGACTATGATCAAAAAAGGCAGTATTTTTACACCGTGCGCCTAAGTGCGCTCCAAATTGTACTGTTTTTTTAAACAAAATATGGTGTTTTTTTGAAAAACTCTTGAAAAAATCTACTCTTTGTTATATAATGGGGAGGAAGTACCGTTTTGTTCCTCAGGTTTTTCCCATCAAAGACACAAAGCTTGGGGGATGGCGGCATCCATTTTTCGACGGTCACCGCCGTCGATGAAAAAGAGAGGAAAGCATTATGAAAAGAATTCTTGCTTTGGCACTGGCAATGCTGACGGTTTTGGCAGCCTTGCCCGCACTTTCCCTTTCTTCGCTGGCTGAAGGAGACTACACCTACGCGGCTACCACCTTCTATGGCGAGGATCTGACCGACCGTATGTCCAACGGCGATCCCGAGGACGATTACGGCGAACTTCATTGGTATGAAAAGTACACCGGCTATCAGTGGACCATTGAAAACGGCAGACTGGTGCTGGGCGGTTTTCCCGGATGCACCGTCAGCGGCGAGACTGCAGAGGATTTCCCCTGGAGCAAGTACGCCGACGAGATCACCGAGATCGTGATCCTGCCCGACTCCGTTTCCTCCATCGAGGGCCCTGCCTTTGCGGCTCTGACCAAGGTCAAGACCGTTTATGCGGGAGCGGGTCTTTCGTCCATCTCGGGCACGGGCACTCTTGATAACGGTGCCGACGGCATCACCGTCCATCTGCCCTCCACCCTGACTGCCATCGGCAACGGCGTGATGGCATCCTGCACCAACGTGACTTTGGTTCTTGACGGTATGACCAAGAGCGACTTCCTTTCCGGCTCTATCGGAGAAGGAAACGAGGGTCTGCTTTCTGCCACCTTCGTTGAAAATGAGGTGCAGACCGTGGAGATCACCCCCACCGAAAACGGCATCGTGAACAGAGACGGCAAGACCTGGCTTGATCTGAACCTCTCTCTTGACGGCGCAGTGGTTTCGGTTCCCGAAAGCTACACCTGGAAGATCTCCTTTGCAGACGGTCTTCTTTATACCGACTCCGACGTGGGCTATTTCTCCTCGGCAATGAAGCTGGTTGCCGCAAAGCCCACCGTATACGACACCGAAAACGGCGCATACAGCTATGCACTTTGCGAGCTGGAGGGCGACGACCAGTTCGTTCCTCAGTTCGGCTCTACCTACAAGATCGCCGTGCAGATCTTCGACGAAGAAGGCAATCTGGTTTATAACGGTCTGTCGGGCAGACACGAGTTCTACGTCACCGAGACCGCCATTTACGAAAAGCGCACCTCCGCCCCCGCCTTGGCAAGCTTGAACAACTACGTGCTGTTGGATTTCTACGAGGCTGTGAAGCTAGGTAGTCTTGCCGTGACCTGCGGTCAGTATAGCGGAAGATTTTATCAGTGGGTGGCTTACGGCTCAAACGATCCCGATGCTCCCCTTTCCAAGTGGACCTACCTTTGCGAGCAGAAGAGCGAGCGTGAAAGCACCGCAGGCGCCTACACCCTGTCCGTAGACCCCGTGGCACAGCAGCAGACCTTCCGCTATGTCAAAGTGCTGGGCATCCGCAACTCCAGCAACTGGACCTTCCACCTTGCAGAGATCGCCGCATACGAGCGTGCGGCCTTCAGCCTGACCGGTCTGAAGGTGACCACCGCGAGCGGCGATGACGAAAGCGAATTCTTAACCGACAGCAGCTGCTCCGACTATCTGGACAGCCTGCATTGGTACGAGGAATACAGAGACTATCAGTGGATCGTTGAAGGCGGCAGACTGGTTTTAGGCGGCTATCCCGGCAGTACCGTCAGCGGCGAGACTGCAGAGGACTTCCCCTGGAGCAAGTACGCCGACAAGATCACCGAGATCGTGATCCTGCCCGGATCCGTTTCCTCCATCGAGGGTCCTGCCTTTGCGGCTCTGACCAAGGTCAAGACCGTTTACGTTGGCGAGGGCCTTACTTCCATTTGGGGCACGGGCACTCTTGATAACGGTGCCGACGGCATCACCGTTCATCTGCCCTCTACCCTGACTACCATCGGCAACAGCGTGATGGCATCCTGCACCAACGTGACTTTGATTCTTGGCGGCATGACCAAAAGCGACTTCCTTTCCGGCGCTATCGGAGCAGGAAACGAGGGTCTGCTTTCTGCCACCTATATTGAAAACGAAGTGCAGTCCATGGCAGTCACCCCCGCTGAAAGCGGCTTTGCCAACAGAGACGGCAAGACCTGGCTCGACGTCACCTTAAAGGACGATTCGGGCGCACCCATTGCGGTAGACGAAAACGTGGAATGGAAGATCACCCTCACCGACGGTGAAAGACGCCTCGAGGGCGGAACGTATCTGTCCTCCGCAATGAAGCTCATTACCGCAAAGCCCACCGCTTACGACACCGAAAATGGCGTTTACAGCTTTGCAATTTGCGAGCTTGAGGGTGCTGATCAGTTCATCCCTCAGTACGACGTATCCTACGTGGTCAACGTTCAGCTCTTTGACGAGCAGGGTCTGTTTGCCAACGGCACTTCCTCCAGAAACGTTTTCAGAGTGGGAGAGCAGCCCATCTTCGGTGAGCGCACCTCTACCCCCGCTTTGGCAAGCCAGAACAACTACCTGCAGATCGATCTGGGTCAGGCGCAGCCCGTTTACAAGGTAGGCGTTTCCTTCCTTTCCACCTCGGGCTACTCCCAGTGGATCGCCTACGGCTCTAACGACCCCAACGCACCTCTTTCCGAGTGGACCTACGTTTGCGAAAAGAAGGACACCACCTCCAGCAACGGTCTTTACTACGCTGAGGCAGAGGAAGGGGAGGACGGCTACGCCTCCTACCGCTACCTGCGCATCGTGGGCGTATACAACACCGACAGATGGACGCTCTTCTTCAACGAGATAGACGTTCAGACCGACGCCACCGTACCCACCTACGGCATCGGCAACCTGAACGGTGACGAAAGAGTTTCCATCAGCGACGTTACCGCCCTCTTAAACTACCTGGCGGCTTCCGAAAAGGAACAGCAGGTACTGATGGACGAGCAGTTGGTTTCCTTCCTCGTGGACGTGAACGGAAGCGGCACCGTGGACATCAAGGACGTTACCGCTCTGCTTGACATCCTTGCAGGCAACTGATCCTTGAAGGATCGTCAAAATTCCATATTAAAGATCCCTGCGGCATTTCCGCAGGGATCTTTTGGTTGTAAACGCGTTTTTTAACAAAGAGAGATGGACAGGGCAAGAGCGCCGTATAAAACGATCTGCTCCTTTGAATAGATGCACTCCATTTTCTCGGCGATCTCCTCTCTTGAAAGCAGGGGGAAGCCCAGCTCCGTGGGGGTATGATCCATTGCAAGAGCCTCAAAGTCAGGATAGCGGTGAACGCCCGTCACCATCACCTCGATCTCTTCACCGTCGCTCCTTTTTCTGAAGCGGATGCGGTCAAGGGGAACGATCCTCTGCCGTTTTTCATCGAAAAGACGCATTTCCACCTTTTTTGAGCCCTCTTTCACGGCTTCAAAATACTCGTCGTCCAGCGTCATTTCGTGAAGGGCGGGCTCCTTTACCTCGTCCTCCAGCACCAGCACGTTCATTTGTCCCGAATTGTAGGTGGAGGCATCCATGGCGATCAGCCCCTTACCGAAAAAGGGGGAGTAATCCCGCCAATTGCGGTTGTTGTCAAAGCCCGCTCCGTAAGCGCAGGGACGGTGTCCGCAAACAACGGTCTTATCGGGCATTGCATCGGGATACGCCTCCTCC
>JAGBIB010000031.1 GCA_017935195.1 Clostridia bacterium | reverse complement strand
CATTTGCTTCGCAAATATGATGTTGCTCCACTGCGTTCCGCAATGATGCGATGTTTGCCATAAAATGTGGCGAAGCCACGCATCATTAGGCGTAGCCGTCATCATTGGGCGAAGCCCAACATCATTTGCCGAAGGCAAACATCATTCAAAAAAGCCTAATTTGTCGGCAGACAAATTAGGCTTTTTTGTTGGCTGGAGTGGATGGATTCGAACCATCGAAGTGCAGGAGTCAAAGTCCTGTGCCTTACCGCTTGGCGACACCCCATCGACCGTGCTATAGAGTATAGCACGGATTTTGTGTTCTGTCAATATTTCATTGAAGATTTTTTGAAATTTCGTCCTTCTTGCTCCGCCATTTTCTGACGGTGCATCGAAGATCAGTTGCTCTCTGCGGGAGTGCTTGCCACCGAAACGGTGTCTTCACCGAGAGAAACGGCGGTTAGCTGGTTTTCGTACTTCGCGCTGTAGAATTCAAAGTATTCCTTGAATTCTTCGGAGTCGCCGCTCTTGACCTTATTCAGATATCCGTGGATATCCATATTCTCGTGGGACATCTCCAGGATACAGCCTGCGATGTTGGAGCAATGGTCGGACACTCTTTCAAGGCAGGTGATCAGGTCTGAGAAGATGAAGCCAAGCTCAATGGTACATTCCTGTCTACCAAGACGATCGATGTGCTGGCGCTTCATAAAGTCGCGCAGACGGTCTATAACCTGCTCCAAAGGCTCAACCTTGGTGGCAAGGGTCAGATCGTTGGTACGGAAGGATTCGTAGGTCAGGTCGAGGATCTCGCAGACTGCATCGGAAAGGATCTTCAGCTCCTTCTGCGCTTCGGGAGAGAAGGAAAGCTTTTTGTCGGAGATCTCCTCTGCGGACACCGCAATGTTTACGGCATGGTCGGAAATTCTTTCAAAGTCGCCGATCAGGTGGAGCAGCTTGCTTGTTTCGTTGCTGTCCTTTTCGGTCATCGGCTCGCAGGAGAGCTTGACCAGATACGAGCCCAACTTGTCCTCGTAGGAGTCCACCTTGTTCTCGTCCTCACGGACGGCGTCCGCCACCTTGGAGCTGTAGTTTGTCAGCAGACAGAGGGCGGTCTTGATGGAATCTACAGAGGTCTTTGCCATCGTTACCGCAACGTCCTTGGAACGGGTAACTGCAACGGTGGGGGTAGCCAGAAGACGTTCGTCCAGCAGCTGAACCTCGCCCTTGTTTTTTCCGTCCTTGACGATCAGCGTGGACAGCTTTACCAGCTGATTGGAGAAGGGCATCAGGATCGCCAGCGCAACGATCTTGAACAGGGTATGCATAATGGCAATGCCCAGCGGATTGGTGGGGCCTGCCACAAATTCGGCAAGAGGCTGAACCAGCACGTATACAAGATAGTACACCGGCAGAATGATCAGCGTTGCGATCACGTTAAAGGACAGATGGATCACAGCGGCGCGGCGTGCATTCTTGGACGCACCGATGGAGGAGATCAGGGCGGAAACGCAGGTACCGATGTTCTGCCCCATGATGATCGGAATAGCGGCGTGATAGCTGATGGCACCCGTGGTGGTCAGCGCCTGCAGAATACCTACGGAAGCGGAGGAGGACTGGATCACTGCGGTGAAGGCAGTACCCACGACGACGCCCAGCAGGGGATTTTCAAAGAGGGTCAGCACGTTCTTGAACTGGTCGTTGTCCTTCAGTCCCGAAACGGCACCCGACATCATTTCCATACCGAACATCAGAACGGCAAAGCCCATGAAGATCATACCGATATCCTTGCGGCGTGCATTCTTCTGGAAGACGATCAGGATCACCGAAAGGAATGCAATGATCGGAACGAAGGTGTCGGTAGAGATCAGGTCTAAGATACTGCTTGCAGCTGCCTCGGTTTCAGAGCCGCCGAGCGCCGAAAGGGAAAGCAGCCAGGAGGTGACGGAGGTACCCAGGTTGGCACCCATGATCACGCCCACCGCTTGCTTCAGCGTCATAATGCCCGAGTTGACGAAACCTACGACCATAACGGTGGTGGCAGAGGACGACTGAATAACTGCAGTTACACCAAGACCCAAAAGGAAGCCCTTGAAGGTGTTGGAGGTCATACTTGCCAGAATGGATTTCAGTTTGTTGCCCGCACTCTTTTCAAGGGCGGCGCTCATCACGTGCATTCCGTAAAGAAAGAGTGCAAGTCCGCCTAAAAGCGTGAGCACGTCCATAAGGGATATGGAGCCACTGCCGGCGGTTGCGTCAGCAAATAACAACATACGTTTGAACCTCTTTACTTATAAAGTTTGTTTGCGGTCATAAAACCACGAATACATTATACCAAAAAAATGCTTTTTGCGAAATTGACAAAATTGACAAATTCAAAAAATGCTTTGTAAAAAACTTGTTAATTTTGTAGAAAATTTGGGTAAAAAATTGAAAGGTATACGCTTGAAGCCTGCTATACGGGAACGATGCTCGAACGGGGACACTTGTTTTGACACAGTCCGCATCCGGTGCATTTGCCCTGATCAATGACGGCAAGTCCATTTTCTACCCGTATCGCTCCTTCGGGACAGCACTTTTCGCAGATACGGCAACCGATACAGCCCGCATCGCAAGCGCTTTTGGTGACGACTCCCCGATCAAGGGAGGCGCAAGCAACGGCATATGCACTTGTTTTTGGAAGCAAGACGATCAATCCTTTAGGACAGGCAGCTATGCATGAGCCGCATCCCGTGCATTTATTGCGGTCAACAACGGCAACACCGTTTTTTAGTGAAAGGGCGCCAAACGGGCATTTTTTTAGACAACTTCCAAGCCCCGTGCAACCGTAGTAACATGCACCCGCTCCACCGCCTAAAAGGGAAGCAGAGGTACAGTCAGCAAGGCCGCTGTAGAGATACTTTTTCTTTTGATTTTTTGCATTTCCATTGCACCCTCCGCACCGTACAAAGGCAAGTTTAGATTCAGTATGGGAAGGGGTGGATCCCAAGATTTCGGCAATCTTATTTCGCTGATCCTCGTTAAGTGCCGAGCATCGGCAAAGCAATTCGTCGTTTGTAAGAAGTGCATCTGCAAGGGCATCACATCCGGGATAGCCGCATCCACCGCAATTGGCACCGGGAAGATGCGTTCGGATCTCATGGATGCGCTCGTCGGTATGAACATGGAAGATCTTTGAAGCAACGGCAAGCAAAAGGCCGAAAAGAATGGACAGACCGCCTACGGCAAGGACGGGGATGAGGATGGAGAGAAACGATTCCATTGGCATTCTCCTTTTTCTGTCAGTTATTTGGATGCATTAAAAACGGATACCGCTCAAAAGTCCGTTGAAGATCATGGCAACAATGCCTGCGCAAATCAGCGTTATGGGTGTACCTCTGAATGGCTTTGGTACATCCTCCTCGTCGATTCGAGCACGCACTCCGGAAAAGATTACGATGGCGATGGTAAAGCCGATTGCGGCGGAAAAGCCATAAAAGGTGGAAAAGAGAAAGCTGCCGTTGATCGATTCATCGGAAACAGCATTGTTTGCCGCTGCCAAGACGGCACAGTTGGTGGTGATCAAAGGAAGGTAGATCCCCAGTGAGCGATACAGTGTGGGCAGAAGCTTTTTCAGCATCATTTCAATCAGCTGTACAAGCGATGCGATCACCAAAATGAATACCACGGTTTGAAGGTATTCAAAACGATCTCTCAAAAGCAGATCGAAGATCAGATAGGTTGCCGCATTGGAAAGAGTCATGACAAAGGTCACGGCAAGCCCCATGCCCAATGCAGTGGAAGGACTGCTTGAGACACCAAGAAAGGGACAGATACCCAACGTTTGCGAGAATACGTAGTTTCCTACCAATGCAACGGACAGAAAGATGGTCAAAATATCAAAGATCATTTGGTTCGACCTCCTTGTTTTTTACATCTTTATGCGTTTGATCGGCGGAAGCCTTGGTTTTGCTTTGAAGGCGATCCTTTAAATACTGTATCAAGGCGATAAGGCAACCAAGTGTCATAAACGCCCCCGGAGGAGAGGTAAGGATGCCGATGGGGGTATAGCTTTGTCCGAAGAGCTGTATTCCGAAGAAGCTTCCCGAGCCAAGGATCTCTCGAATGGCTCCGAGCAACAGGAGGGCGATTGTGAAGCCTGCGCCCATGGCAAAACCGTCGATAATCGAGGGTAGGGGGGTGTTTTTGGAAGCAAAGGCTTCGGCTCTTCCAAGAATAATGCAGTTTACTACGATCAGCGGTAAAAAAATACCAAGCTTTGCAGCGGCAGAAGGCATATAGGCATTCATAACCATTTCAACGATGGTAACAAACCCCGATATAATCACGATATATGCCGCAATACGCACTTGCTCCGGAATGAACCTTCTCAGCAGGGAGATGAGCAAATTGGAGCAGACGAGTACAGCGGTAACGGCAAGTCCCATGTAAAGAGAATTTGAAACGGTTGTGGTAATGGCCAGTGAGGCACAGACCCCCAAAACCTGCACAAGAAGAGGATTGCGGTCGAAAAGTCCGTTTTTAAACTGTAAGAGTATGTCTTTTGCGTTCATGATGGACCTCCCGTAGCATCATTTGAAAGAAGAGCATATCCTTCAAGGGCAGTGTTGACAGCGGAATAAAGTGCATCTGAGGTTTTCGTGGATCCTGACAGGGCAGGATAAGGTGAGACGGAGATCTCTTGACTGCTTTTTCCAATATAGTGTTCGGAATAAAATTGAGCGTTCAGGACTCGATCGCCCTTACCCGGCGTTTCCGATTGCTCTGAACAGAGCAGATCGATGATCCTTCCCGAGCAATCTAAGGCGACCAGCATACGGATTTTGCCACTGTATGCTCCGATTCCGTCTACCTCCATCAAATACCCGATGGGTAGGTCTTCGTTGTATATACGGTGTGCTGAGATCAGGGTAGCGGGAGCATTACTTGGAAAGGAAAGCTTTTCAACCTTCAATTTCTCGGTCGATGCGATCGAAAACAGTGTTGCGATGCTCCGATCAAAGGTCTTTTGCTTATTACGTTCGATCACCGGAGAAGTGACCGCATTACATATTGCGATCAAAAAGACCATTAAAGTGCAAATAAGAAAAAGAGGAAGAACGATCTTTACCGTTTCTGCAATATTCTTTTTCACGTTCACTGCGGTTTTGACTCCTTTTTAATTTTGAGTTTGGGCAACGCTGCCCCGAAGGGGCGGGGGACGGTGATCTTGTCAATAAAGTAAACGAGGAGATTCATCGTTAGGACTGCATAAGAGGCACCCTCATTACCGGCACAGTATCTGACGATAACAGTGAGCAGTCCACAGCCGATGCCGAAAATGATGCGCCCTTTTGGGGTGATAGGGGAGGTGACATAGTCTGTTGCCATAAAGACGGCGGCCAAAAGGAGTCCTCCTGAAAAGAGGTGGGCGAGCATATAGACAACATCGAAACGCTCCACCCCCTCTGCGGGGAATAATAACGTGATAAAGGCAACCGTACCAAGATAGGACAAAGGAATGTGCCAGCTGACGACCTTGCGTAACAGCAGATAAAGAAACCCGAGAAGAATGAGCAGGGCAGAGACCTCTCCGATCGTGCCGCTCTCGTTGCCGATAAACATATCAAACAAAAGCTCGGTGCTGATACTGCTGCCGTCTTCTGCGGGAGAAAGCACGGTATATAGGGGCGTTGAACCAGAAAGGGCATCACCGGGCAGATAGCTTTCAAATAAATCCAACCTTGTTAGGACGGGAGGGACAGTCATTGCAGAGGAAAAGGATAAAAGCAGACATGCTCGGCCTGCAAGTGCGGGATTGACCAAATTCTTTCCGAGTCCGCCAAGAAGCATCTTGACGGGAACAATGGCGAAAAATGCGCCCAATACGGGCATCCAGAAGGGGATTGTGTGGGGCAGATTGTAAGACAGGAGCAACCCCGTAACCACCGCTGAAAGATCAAGGACGGTGATGGTTTTTTTGGTGATCAGGTTAAATAAGAGCTCAAAGATCACAGAAGAAAACACTGTGATCAATGTAACGGTCAATGCACGCATTCCGAAAATGTAGCACCCCCACAAAAGTAGGGGAAGCAGCGCAATGATAACGTCCAACATCACTGTTTGCGTGCTATCATGCGAACGGATGTGCGGTGCGGAGGAAACCTGAAGAAGGGTATTCTCTTTGCGCTCTTCGTTCATTATTTTTCCTCCTGTTGTGTTTTTGACGTATGATCGCATAGAGGCTTTTCTGAGTTTTCATCAACCGCAAGCGGCTTAGCCTCACTGACAACCCGTTTGGGGCGCAATTTTGTTTTTGCGCTGACGATAGCTTGACTGAGATCGAGTCCGGCAGGGCAGACATACGTACAGCTGCCGCATTCTACGCAGCTTTGAGCAAGAAGGGTCTTGCATTTTGAAAGATCCCCCTTGATGTATGCTCGGTAGATCTCTTTAGGCATCAAATGCATGGGACAAGCGGCAAGGCATTTGCCGCATCGGATACAGGCGGTCTGCTTTTTCATCTGGCTTTTCAGCGCTTTTTCGGAAAATGCGAGAACGGCGGAGCTTCCCTTCGTTATGGGTGTATCCTTGCTCCAAACGGCCTTTCCCATCATGGGCCCACCCACAATGATCTTGGCGATTTTGCTTGAATCGGTCTGACAGTATTCTAACAGCTCGCTGATCGGCGTGCCCAAAGGAACAAGAACGCTTCCGGGGGATCCGACACAGTCTCCGTCCACGGTGACGATCCGTTCTGTAAGAGGCATTCCGGTGGCAAAGGCAGTATAAATAGCCGCACAGGTCTCGGCATTGAATACGACATATCCCACATCAACCGGAAGCTTGCCGGTCGGGATCTCCTTGCCGGTCAAAGCATAAATGAGCTGTCGCTCGTCTCCCTGGGGATATTTGGTTTTCAGTACGCAGATACGGATCATCTCGGGATCAAAAGGGAGTGCGGCAACGGCCTTTACCGCGTCCTTTTTGTTATTTTCGATTGCCATGACTGCTGTGCGCAGAGAAAAAGCCTTCAAAAGGATCTTGATACCGCCGACCACCTTTTCCGGGTGTTCCAGAAGCAGGCGATGGTTGGCTGTGATATAGGGTTCGCATTCCGCACAGTTGATGATCAGTCCTTTGATACGACCCACCGCATTGGCAATTTTGGCATAGGTGGGAAATGTGGCACCGCCCAGTCCGGCAATACCTGCGTTTCGTACCCGATCTATAATTTCCTCCGTACCAAGCGTGCGGATATCACCGCAATAGGGCTTGACGGAGGGGGAAACACGGCATTCAAAGTCATTTTCGATGGTAACCGCTGTGACAGAATGCTCCTTACTCCAAATCATGTCTTCGATTTTGGTCACTTTTCCCGAAATGCTTGCATGAACGGGACAGCCAAGTCCCTCGGTGACCTTGCCTATGATCTGACCCTTGTCCACCAGATCCCCAATTTTTACACAGGGCTCACAACAAATTCCGATGTGCTGGGACATGGGGATACATACAGATCCGGGAGGCGTTATTGGAACGATGGGTGTGCGCCTGGTGTTTTTTTGCTCATCCGGATGGATGCCGCCTTTAAAGGTAAAAGCCATGATTACCTCGAAAAAGTGTATTTTGTAATAGCGTGCAGAACAATTGTCGAAATCGCCTTTTGACCTGCAATAGGAAAATTGCTCTGTCTACATTTTACATGATATAGGTCGAAAAAACAAGAGTTTTTAGAAAATTATTCACACTATATTTTAAATTTATATCAAAAAATCATAGATTGTTTTTAGAAAATAGGAGGATTATGCAGAAAATGTGTTGACAAATGTTCTCTTTTGATGTAAAATATAGGTCGAAGAAGTGTGCCTTCATTATGCACAACGATGAAAGGAATGATATTAAATGGCAGATAAGAGAATTCTGGTTATAGACGATGATGTAAATATTTGTGAATTGTTGCGCATCTACCTTGAAAACGAAGGATACGAAGTGCGGATTGCCAATGACGGTGTGGAGGGCGTGAGCCTTTTTAAGAGCTGTGATCCCGATCTGGTGCTTTTGGATATTATGCTTCCCCGTAAGGACGGTTGGGAGGTTTGCAGACAGATCCGTGAGGTCTCCTCAAAGCCTGTGATCATGATCACTGCAAAGGGTGACGTGTTTGACAAGGTTTTGGGTTTGGAATTGGGTGCTGATGACTTTGTGGTGAAGCCTTTCGACATGAAAGAGGTTTCTGCCAGAGTGAAGGCAGTGCTTCGTCGTTCCAACGGCAGAAACAGAGATCAGAATACCGATGTGATCAAGTTTGACAATATCGAGATCAACATGGATGAGTATACCTTGAAGCTGAAGGGTAAGAGCGTGGATATTCCGCCTAAGGAGCTGGATCTGATCCACTACCTTGCTTCCAACTATAACCGTGTCTTTACCAGAGATCAACTTCTTGACAAGGTATGGGGCTATGATTTTGCTGGCGATTCCAGAACGGTAGACGTGCATATCAAGAGATTGCGCGAAAAGTTGGAGGGTGTTTCTGACAAATGGGTGCTCAAGACCGTATGGGGTGTTGGATATAAGTTTGAGCTTCTGTGATTTGTTTTGAATTAATTTGATCCTATGTTCTGCCGCAGATTTTCTGCGGCAGAAGTTATTTGTTTGAAGATAAGGACTGCCTTGCGGTTGGAATGATGGGCGGAGACTCCGCCCGCTGACGGAGTGGGACGATGTTTAAAAGCGTATTTTCAAAATATATGGCGGGCTTCATACTGATCTTCGTGTGTAGCTTCATGTGCTTTGCGGCACTGGTATTCGGTTACGTGACTGAATATGCCCGTGTAGATGCAATCGGATCGGTACAGAGTGCAACGCACTCAGCCAAGATCATGCTGGACGACATGTGGCAGGATTACTTTAAGGACAAGGCAAACGATCCCTATTATGCAAGCTTCATCAATGAGGAAAGTGCCAACATCAATGCCGCTTTAGACGGTATTGCAAAATTCACAAGTGTGGGCATTTTCGTTGTGGACGGAAGCGGAAAGGTGCTTGCCGCAACCGAAGAGAGTGAGTCCGGTAAAAGCGCCCCCGAAGGGTATTTCACCGATCTTTTTAAAAAGCCCGAATACGCAGGTGGATATACCAGCAACGAAAAAATGACTCTTGGTGATTTGATCACCGAGAAGAGTTATCTATCTGCAGTTACGCTTTCGGGACCCGAAGAGTATTATGTTCTTTCTTACAATTTGATTGACAGTGAATCTGTACTGATAGGAGAGCTGGTCAGATCAATTTCCGTTTCGATGATCGTGGTGTTTTTACTGGGCGTTGCTGCCTCTTATATCATCAGTTATCACATGATCACACCCTTGAAGGATATGAGCAGAGCTGCAAAAAGCTTTGCTATGGGTGATTTTGATGCAAGAGTACGGGTCAGAGGACAGGATGAGATCGCAGAGCTTGCCGCAGCCTTTAACAATATGGCGCAGTCGCTTGCCGAGCTGGAGGAGCAGAGAAGCACCTTCCTTGCCAACGTTTCCCACGATCTGCGCACGCCTATGACCTCTATTTCTGGCTTTATCGACGGCATTCTTGACGGTACGATTCCTCCCGAAAACAGAGATCACTATCTGAACATCGTCAGCGTGGAGATTAAGCGCTTGTCCAGATTGGTGCGTACCTTGCTTGATCTTTCCAGGATCCAGTGCGGAGAGCGGAAGTTCAATATGGTGAACTTCGATGCGGCCGAAATGGCGATGACCATCCTGTTCTCCTTTGAAAAGCAAATTGATCAGAAGCGTCTGAATGTGGTTTTTGACTGCGAGGATAAAATGTATGTGTTGGCAGATTCGGATGCCATCCATCAGGTACTCTACAATCTAATCGACAACGCTGTAAAATTTTCCTATGAGGAAGGCGAATTGCGCATCACTTTGAGAGAGAGAGACAAGAACGTGCTTGTAGAGGTCTACAACGAAGGAAAGGGAATCCCTGCTACCACCGACCTGCCCCACGTGTTCGACCGCTTCTACAAGGCGGATAAGAGCAGGGGACTTGACAAGACTGGCGTGGGTCTTGGACTCTTTATCGTCAAGGCCATTCTTCAGGCACACGGTGAAAATATTACCGTAACGAGTGAAGAGGGGAAGAACTGTTGCTTCTCTATGACCTTGCCAAAGGGAGCGGCTCCCTTGATGCCCGACGGTGCAAAAAGGCGCAGATAAATAACGAATATAAAATCAGTCCGACCGAGGTCGGACTGATTTTTGTTTAGATGATGTGTTTGGATTACTTTTCGCAGGCGGCAAGCAGATCTTCAACAGCTTTGGCAATGTCGGGCTTCTTATAAACGGCAGAGCCGGCCACGAAGATGGTGGCACCTGCCTCTGCGGTGAAGCCGATGGTTTCGGGGGTGATGCCACCGTCCACTTCAATGGCGATCTGAAGCCCTGCCTCGTCAAGCATTTGTTTTACTTTTTTGACGTTTTCTACTGCTTCGTGCATAAAGGACTGTCCGCCGAATCCGGGCTCAACCGTCATGACAAGGATCATGTCGCAAAGGGGAAGATAGGGGCGGATGACCTCGGGGTCGGTCCTGGGCTTGATGGAAAGCCCGGCTTTGGCGCCGCTTTCGCGGATCTTTTTCAGAGTGGCTTCCACGTCGGAGCAAGCCTCAACGTGGACGGTGATGATATCCGATCCGGCCTTTCTGAATTCGTCAATATAGCGGATGGGCTCGTTGATCATCAGATGCGTATCAAAAATCAGCTTGCTGTGGGGGCGAAGCGATGCCACCACACAGGGACCGATGGTGATGTTGGGCACAAACATTCCATCCATCACGTCAATATGGATATATTCTGCCTTGGTCGCTCCCGTTTCGATCACCTGCTGACCAAGCTTTGAAAAGTCGCAGGAAAGAATGGAGGGGGAAATGATGTACATAGCGATGTCCTTTCTGTTAATGCGTTTGTTTTACGTTTTCTAAAAAATTGATCTTTTCTGCTTTTTTGTCAGATCTTTTCAATCAGACATACGGCATGTGCGGCAATCCCTTCTTCTTTTCCGGTGAATCCCAGCTTTTCCTCGGTGGTTGCCTTCACCGAGATCTGTTCTACGGAGCATTCAAGGGCAGAGGCGATGTTTTGCCGCATTGCAGGAATATGGGGAGCAAGCTTTGGCTTTTGTGCAAGAACGGTGGCGTCCAGATTGACGATGCGGTAGCCCTGTTCCTTGATCAAACCGTATACGGCGATGAGAAGCTTCAAGCTGTCAGCGCCCTTATAGCGGGAGTCGGTATCGGGAAAGTGCTTGCCGATGTCTCCAAGAGCAAGGGCACCCAAAAGCGAATCGGAGATGGCGTGCAGCAGGACGTCTGCATCAGAATGACCGAGGAGCCCAAGGGTGTGCTCGATCTTCACTCCTCCCAAGATCAGATCTCTGTTTTCAACAAGACGGTGCACGTCGTAGCCGTGACCGATGCGGATGCTTGTCATATCATTCTCCTTTCTGCCGCGCCTTCAAAATGGCTTCGGCAAGAACCAAGTCGATGGGGGTGGTGATCTTGATGTTTTCTCTTCCGCAGTCTACCACGGTACAGCCAAAGCCCACGTTTTCAAGCAAGGAGCAATCGTCGGTGGCGGCAAAGCCTTTTTCTGCGGCAGTATAGGCAGCGGCTCTGTAAAGATCGGCATAGAAGATCTGGGGAGTCTGCATATTCCACAGCTTTGATCTGTCGGGCTGTCCTTCGGTTTCCGTCTTCATTGCGGAGGAAACGAATTTCACCGTGTCGGTGGCGGGGCAAGCGGCGGTTGCCGCATCGGTACGGGTAGCGGCGGTGAAGACCTTGCCGATTTGTTGGGGGGTGATGAGGCATCTTGCCGCATCATGAATGGCGATATATGAGATTTTTTCGCCGATGGCCTTCATGCCGATGAAGGCTGATTCTTGTCTTGTCTTTCCTCCGGGAAGGACGGTCTTTAATTTTTTTAAGCCATATTCGGAACGGTATTCTTCAAACAAAGGACATTCATCTGCCTTTGAAACAACAATGATCTCCTCGCATTCGGAGCAGCTTTCAAAAGCACGCAGAGTGTAGATCGCCACGGGTGTCCCGAGCAACCGCTGGTGCTGCTTGGAGACACCTCCCATGCGAGAAGAGGAGCCTCCTGCAAGAATGACCGCTGAAAAGCGTTTTTTTGCAAATAAATGAGCCACGAAAGAGCCCTCCGATCTTTTGATATGGCCGTAATGCATTACGGCAACTGCTACAAGTATACCACATATTTTGCGGAAATGCAAGAAGGGGAGCATTTCAGAAAAAAATTTTTGCAAACTTTAAATTCCTGAAACCTTGATATTACAGGCTTTTTCAGGTTTTTTCTTGGGTTTGAGCATAAAATTTCCCTTAAAATTTCCCTTACGAGAAATTTTAAGGGAAGGTTTTT
>JAGBIB010000030.1 GCA_017935195.1 Clostridia bacterium | reverse complement strand
CTGCGCTATGAGCGTCCCGACGCCATCCTGCCGGGCATTGGCGGACAGACCGGTCTGAATCTGGCAATGCAGCTTGAAAAGAAGGGCGTTTTGAAGGAATGCCGGGTGGAGCTGCTGGGCACCTCCAGCGAGTCCATTGAAAGGGCAGAGGACAGAGAGCTGTTTAAGGAGCTTTGCCAGTCTATCGGCGAGCCTGTTATCCCCTCCGAGATCACCTACGATTTGGAGGAGGCAAAGGCGGCTGCGGCACGCATCGGTTACCCCGTGGTGCTTCGTCCCGCATTTACCCTTGGCGGTACGGGCGGCGGCTTTGCCTACACCGAGGAGGAGCTGATCGCCGTAGGCACCAACGCCTTCCGTCTCTCGCCCGTGCATCAGGTGCTGGTGGAGAAGAGCGTGAAGGGCTACAAGGAGATCGAGTTTGAGGTTATGCGCGACAGCAACGACCACGCCATCACCATCTGCGGTATGGAAAACATCGATCCCGTGGGCGTACACACCGGTGACTCTCTGGTGGTTGCCCCCATCATGACCCTGTCCGAGCAGGACAAAAAGATGCTCAACGATTCAGCCATCAAGCTCATCAAGGAGCTGAAGATCGAGGGTGGCTGCAACGTGCAGTTTGCGCTCAACCCCCATTCCAGCGAATACTTCCTCATCGAGGTCAACCCCCGTGTGTCCCGTTCCTCTGCCCTTGCCTCCAAGGCTTCGGGCTACCCCATTGCCAGAGTGACGGCTAAGATCGCCGTGGGTATGGCGCTGGAGGAGATCAAGATCGCCAACACCAATGCGGCATTTGAGCCTCAGCTGGACTACGTGATCGCAAAGCTGCCCCGCTTCCCCTTCGACAAGTTCACCACCGCCTCCAACACCCTTGGCACTCAGATGAAGGCGACGGGCGAGGTGATGGGCATCGGCTCCAACCTGGAAGAATGTCTGCTCAAGGGCATGAGATCCCTTGAGGTGGGCGTACACCACGTATATCACGCCAAGTTTGACAATATGTCAACCGAAGCCATTCTTGAATACATCTCCACCTTCCGTGACGACAACATCTTTGCCATTGCAGAGCTGCTGGCACGGGGTGTAACCGTGGCGCAGGTACACGAGATCACCCAGATCACCCCCTATTTCCTTGAGGCGATCAAGAACATCGTGGATATGGAAGAGGTCTTGAAGGCGCATCCCTTTGAGCTAAAGACCCTTACTGCGGCAAAGAAGATGGGATTCTCCGACAAGTACGTTGCGAGAATGTGGAAGTGCGCAGAGCTGGATGTATTCAAGTTCAGAAAGGAGCATCAGCTCTTCCCCGTATTCAGAATGGTAGACACCTGCCACACCGGTGCCTATATTCCCTATTTCTACTCCTCTTATACCGGTGAAAACGCCTCCGTCCTCACCGACAAGAAAAAGATCGTGGTGCTGGGCGCAGGTCCCATCCGTATCGGTCAGGGCGTGGAATTCGACTATTCCACCGTCCATGCCGTATCCACCATCAAGAATTCGGGCTACGAGGCGATCATCATCAACAACAACCCCGAGACCGTTTCCACCGACTACACCACTGCGGATAAGCTCTATTTCGAGCCGCTGACGCCCGAAGACGTGATGAACATCATCGAGTTTGAGAAGCCCGAGGGCGTGATCGCATCCCTTGGCGGACAGACCGCCATCAATCTGGCTCAGCCCCTGGATGCGCTGGGTGTGAAGATCATCGGTACCGACTGTGCCGCCATCGACAGAGCAGAGGACAGAAACGCCTTTGAAAACCTTCTAAACGAGCTGAATATCCCCCGCGCAAAGGGAAAAGCAGTGACCAAGATCGAGGATGGTCTTGCAGCGGCGGCGGAGATCGGCTATCCCGTTCTGGTTCGCCCCTCCTTCGTGCTGGGCGGCAGAGCAATGCAGATCGTAGGCAACGAGGAGCAGCTTCGTACCTACTTAAAGACCGCCGTGGAGATCGACGAGGACAAGCCTGTGCTGGTAGACAAGTACATCAGCGGTAAAGAGGTGGAGGTCGACGCCATTTGCGACGGCAGAAACGTCTTTGTGCCCGGTATCATGGAGCTGGTTGAAAGAACCGGTGTGCACAGCGGCGACTCCATTTCGGTATATCCCCCCTTCTCCATCTCCGACAAGGTGAAGGGTGTCATCCTGCAGTACGCCAAGAAGCTGGGTTTAGGCATCGGCATCGTGGGTCTTTACAACATCCAGTTCATCGTTGACGAGCATGACGACG
This sequence comes from Clostridia bacterium, assembly GCA_017935195.1. Lineage (GTDB taxonomy): Bacteria > Bacillota > Clostridia > Oscillospirales > CAG-272 > UBA11512. The sequence goes on along the minus strand of JAGBIB010000030.1, from coordinate 16,979 downwards.
TGTACATCATCGAGGTCAACCCCCGTTCCTCCCGTACCGTACCCTTCCTTTCCAAGGCAACCGGCTACAGCCTTGCCGACATTGCCACCGAGGTGATCCTGGGCAAGAGCTTAAAGGAGCAGGGCATCTTTGACATCTACCCCGAGGAGAAGAAGCGCTGGTACGTGAAGGTGCCGGTATTCTCCTTCAATAAGCTCAGAGGACTTGATGCCTATCTCTCTCCCGAAATGAAGTCCACGGGTGAGGCCATCGGCTATGATGACAAGTTCTACAGAGCTCTCTATAAGGCGCTGCAGGCTTCGGGTATGAAGCTGCAGAACTATGGCACCGTCTTTGCCACCATCGCAGATAAGGACAAGGAGGAGGCTCTTCCCCTCATTCGCCGCTTCTACAATCTGGGCTTCAACATCGAGGCGACCTCGGGAACTGCCAAGTTCTTAAAGGAAAATAACATCAAGACCCACGTGATGAAGAAGCTGGAGGAGGACGGAGACGAGATCGCAAGAGCGCTGGCGCAGGGTCACATTGCCTACGTGATCAACACCCGCGACCTTGACTCGGTGGGCTCTGCCAGCGACGGCGCACTCATCCGCCGCTACGCCACCGAAAACAACGTCACCATTATGACCTCTCTTGACACCGTGAAGGTGCTCCTTGACGTGCTTGAGGAAATGACCATTACCATTTCCACCATTGACGCTTGAGCATCGATGGAAATCTACGATCATTAAAAGCGTTGAACTATTTCTTGCGTCGGAAACAGACGCAAGAAATAGTTGCGGACGGCGAAAAAGGGCTTTCCCGACGATTTTTTCGGGCGCCGTCCTTTTCACTATTACCTATTACCTATTACTTCAATCCGGGGGTTGCTTTGAAAAAAGTTTTTTTAACCGTTATTGAAAACAAAGCGCTGACCGACAGCGTTTACGAGATGAAGCTGCAGGGCGACGTGTCCGATATCACCGCCTGCGGACAGTTTGTGAATATTCTGCTTGACGGCCTGTATTTAAGACGCCCCATTTCGGTGTGCGACTGCGAGGGCGACGTGCTGACCATCGTGTATAAGGTGGTGGGCAAGGGAACAGAGCAGATGAAGGATCTTCCTTGCGGCAAGGTGCTTGACGTGCTGACAGGTCTGGGAAACGGCTACGATCTCTCCCTTGCGGGCGATGCGCCTTTGCTCCTTGGCGGCGGCGTGGGCGTTCCTCCCATGTACCTGCTTGCAAAGAAGCTGATCGCAGAAGGCAAGGAGGTTTCGGTGATCTTGGGCTTCAACACCAAGAGCGAGATCTTCTACGAGGAAGAATTCAAAAAGCTGGGGGCAAGGGTCACCGTTGCCACCGCAGACGGCTCCTACGGGGTCAAGGGCTTCGTGACCGACCCGATGAAGGAGCTTGACTACAGCTATTTTTACACCTGCGGACCCGAGCCCATGCTCAAAGCCGTTTATAAAACGTCAACCACCGAGGGACAGTTCAGCTTTGAGGAGCGGATGGGTTGCGGCTTTGGTGCCTGCATGGGATGCTCCTGCAAGACCATCACCGGCTACAAGCGCATCTGCAAGGACGGACCCGTGATGAAAAAGGAGGAGATCTTATGGCAGAATTGAAGGTAACTCTTTGCGGGATCGAGCTTGACAACCCCATTATCCCCGCCAGCGGTACCTTTGGCTACGGCTATGAGTTCGCTGACTATTATGATATCAATATGCTGGGTACCTTCTCCTTTAAGGGTACCACCAGAGATCCTCGCTTCGGCAACCCCACGCCCCGTATTGCAGAATGCTATGCGGGCATGATCAACGCCGTGGGTCTGCAGAACCCCGGGGTGGAAAAGGTCATTGCCGAGGAGCTTCCCAAAATGAAGGAGGTCTTCCGCAAGAAGGTGATGGCAAACGTGTCGGGCTTTTCGGTGGAGGATTACGCCTACACCTGCGAAAGATTAAACGACTGTGACGAGATCGGCTGGTTTGAGGTCAATGTCTCCTGCCCCAATGTCCACGGTGGCGGAATGTCCTTCGGCACCTCCCCCGAGGCGGCGGCTGAGGTCACAAGAGCGGTGAAAAAGGTGACCACCAAGCCCGTTTTCGTCAAGCTTTCGCCAAACGTGACTGACATCGTAGCCATTGCAAAGGCCTGCGAGGAGGCGGGGGCGGACGGCATCAGCCTGATCAACACCATGCTTGGTATGCGCATCAATTTAAAGACCAAAAAGCCGGTGATCGCCAACAAAATGGGCGGATTTTCCGGCCCTGCCATCTTCCCCGTGGCGGTGAGGATGGTCTATCAGGTTTCAAGCGCCGTGAAGATCCCCGTGATCGGTATGGGCGGCGTGTCTTCGGCAGAGGACGTGATCGAAATGATGCTGGCGGGTGCAACCGCCGTGGAGGTGGGTGCGGCAAACCTCATCGACCCCTTCGCCTGCAAAAAGATCATCGAGGATCTGCCCGAGGTTATGGAACAATACAGAATCAATTCACTATCTGAGATTATTGGAGGAGCACACTGATGGGAAAAGACGTAATCATTGCCTGCGATTTTGACAGTGCCGAAAAAACCTTTGCATTTCTTGACAAGTTCACCGGCAAAAAACCCTTTGTAAAGATCGGAATGGAGCTTTACTATGCAGAAGGCCCCGCCATCGTGAAGGAGCTGAAGAGAAGAGGACACAAGATCTTCCTTGACTTGAAGCTACACGATATCCCCAACACCGTGAAAAAGTCCATGGCGGTGTTGTCCCGTCTGGACGTGGATATGACCAACCTGCACGCCGCAGGCACCGTAAGAATGATGGAGGCGGCAATTGAGGGTCTGACTCGCGAGGACGGCACAAGACCGATGCTGATTGCCGTGACCCAGCTCACCTCCACCGATCAGGAGAGCATGGAAAAGGATCTGCTCATCAAGGAGGACATTGCCGAGGTGGTGATGCACTATGCCGAAAATGCCAAGAAGGCAGGACTTGACGGTGTGGTCTGCTCTCCTCTGGAGGCAGGAAAGGTACACGAAAGATGCGGTGAGGGCTTCGTGACCGTGACGCCCGGCGTGCGCTTTGCAGACGGCGATATCGGTGACCAGAAGCGTGTGATGACCCCTGCACAGGCAAAGGTCATCGGATCGGACTACATCGTGGTGGGCAGACCCATCACCGCAGCAGAGGATCCCGTTGCGGCATATGAGCGTTGCGTTGCAGAGTTCTGCGACTGAGGCACGGCGCTTTTCGGGCGAAAACTTTTTGAAAAAAGTTTTCCCCGAACCCCTTTCAAAAACTTTTTTGCGGCGCAAACGTTCGTTTGCGCAGGGAGTTTTGAAGGGCTATCTATATTGACACACGCCAAACGATAGTTTGAAGTTTTTGGAAAGTCTTGAAAACCTTTTTTCAAAAAGGTTTTTCAAGCGGGATCCAAGGGCAGCGCCCTTGGAGAAAAAGGAGATCATTATGGAAGCTTACAAGAAGGAATTTATACAGTTCTTAGAGAGAGAAGGCGTGCTGAAGTTTGGCGATTTCACCGCAAAGAGCGGCAGAAAGATCCCTTATTTCATCAATGCAGGCATGATCAAGACCGGCTCTGCCATTGCAACGCTGGGTGAATTTTACGCAAGAGCGTATTTCGAGAAGTTGGGCAAGAAGGAAGCCGTTTTATACGGCCCTGCCTACAAGGGCATTTCTCTGTCGGTTTCCGCCGCAGTGGCTCTGTCCAAAAACGGCCTTGACGTGCCATTCTTCTTCAACAGAAAGGAAGTAAAGGACCACGGAGAAGGGGGCGTGTTCGTTGGATACGTGCCCAAGGCAGGCGAAGAGATCGTCATTATTGAGGACGTGATCACCGCAGGCACCGCCATTCGCGAGAGCATGGAGATCCTCTCCCACTTAGAGGGGGTCAAGGTTGCCGCCACCTTCATTATGGTTGACCGCAAGGAAAAGGGTCAGGGTCAAAAGGGTGCAATGCAGGAGATTGAAGAGCAGTTCGGCTTCCCCGTATACTCGGTCGTTGACGTATACGACATTATTGAATACCTGAGCGAGGATCCCGCAAACGAAGAAAACGTCACCCGCATCAAGAACTATCTGGCAGTAAACGGAGCAAATGCATGAGAAGCGTAATTGATATCAGAGAGCTGTCGGTGGAGGAGATCGACGGTCTTGTGGCAACCGCCATGGACATCATCGAAAATCCCGCCAAGTACAGTGAGGCCTGCAAGGGCAAGAAGCTTGCCACCCTCTTTTTCGAGCCCTCCACCAGAACCCGTCTGTCCTTTGAGGCGGCAATGTACGAGCTGGGCGGAAACGTGCTTTCCATGGCTTCGGCTTCCTCCTCCTCCGCCACCAAGGGCGAGAGCGTGGCAGACACCGCAAAGGTGATCTCCTGCTATGCCGACATCATTGCCATGCGCCATCCTAAGGAGGGTGCCCCTCTGGTTGCGGCAATGAACGCCTCCATTCCCGTGATCAATGCGGGTGACGGCGGTCACAACCACCCCACTCAGACCCTTGCCGACCTTTTGACCATCCACAGAGAAAAGGGACGCTTCAACAATCTGACCGTGGGCTTCTGCGGCGACCTGAAGTTTGGCAGAACCGTTCACTCCCTCATCTCCGCTCTGGCAAGATACGAGGGCATCAAGGTGGTGCTCATCTCCCCCGACGAGTTAAAGCTGCCCGGCTACATCAAGAAGGACGTGATGGACAAGGCGGGTATGGCGTATGAGGAAACGGCAGATCTGATGGCTGTGATGCCTCAGCTTGATATTCTGTATATGACAAGAGTCCAGGGCGAGCGCTTCTTTAACGAGGAGGACTATCTGCGCCTGCGTGACAGCTACATCCTCACCCCCGACAAATTAAAGGATGCCAAGAAGGATCTTGCCATCCTGCATCCGCTGCCTCGTGTGAATGAGATTGCCGTTGCCATTGACGACGATCCCCGTGCCTGCTACTTCAAGCAGGTGTTAAACGGCAAGTATATGCGTATGGCGCTGATCTTGAAGCTTCTGGGCATTACCGTATAAGGAGGGACGAGTATGAATATTGATTCCATCATCAACGGCATCGTGATCGACCACATCACGGCAGGCAAGGGCATGAAGATCTATCAGCTTCTCTCCCTTGACCAAATGGACTGCCCCGTTGCCCTGATCCGCAACGCCTACAGCAAGAAGATGGGCAGAAAGGATATCATCAAGATCGACGCCGACATTACCTTGAATATGGATATTTTAGGCTACGTGGATCCCTGCGCCACCCTTTCCATCATCAAGGAGGGCAAGGTGGCAAGCAAGCAAAAGCCCATGCTGCCCCGGCGTCTTACCGGTGTCATTTCCTGCAAGAATCCCCGTTGCATCACCACCACCGAGCAGGAGCTGCCCCACGTCTTCACCCTGACCGACGCGGAAACCCGCACCTATCGCTGCTTATACTGCGAAGCCAAGGCGGAGTGAGCTTTTGAATTTTGGATTTTCTTGAGGGGGACTTTTTTCAAAAAGTCCCCCTCAAACTCCCCTCAAAAACTTTTGACGGCGCAAAAGTACCTTTTGCGCAGGGATAAACAAAAGACGCACCCGCGAAGCCGAACAAAAAGGGCTTCACGGGTGTATTTTGTCTTATGATACGACCGCAAAAAAAGTTTTGGTCAAGCTTTTTCAAAAGCTTGCGGGGTGTCGGGGCAGCGCCCTGACAAAGAAAACAATTCTGTTTTTCTTGCGGTTGCGTGATAAAGGCTCGCCCTTTGCACGGGCGTTTTTTTGGTTCTTTTTTTGCGCCTCCGGCCGCCAAAAAAAGAACGAATCAAAGCCTTTTTGTCCTGCTCCGTGGGTGCTTTTCGGGGAAACCTTTTTAAAAAAAGGTTCTCCCCGAGCCCCTTCCAAAAACTTTTGGCGGCGCAAAACGCTTTTGCCGAAAAGAAAAATAAAAAATGCACCCGCAATGCCTTTTGAATAGGCGATGCGGGTGTTTTGTCAAGTGTCGTTGGGGTGCGCAGTCAACTCTTCCACTTTGTCGGCAGTGCACCGGATAGCCAGCAGTGCGCTTCTGTCAAGGTCGTAGTTGAAGACGTATTTTTTAAATTTATGGTAAAAAGTGATGGATCCGCGTTCTCTTGAAAGCGTGTGCTTCTGGATTTCATTGCTTTTGATTTTGTATTTGTCTTTATAAGGAGCGATAGAGTAGCTGAGTTGACTCGCTCCCCCGTCATTGAAATATTGCATGTAAAGCGTCTCTTTCAACGCGCCCGTATTGGTGTCTGCAGGGGGGACAAAAAGCTTGTGTTGCTTCGGCTGTTCTTCTGCGTGCTCTTCTTTGGCACTGTTGGCACATTCACGTTTTTCCGTAATTACGTTTAAAGTGGGCAGCGCGCAGACCAAAAGATAGCCCACGGGCGGAACGATAAAGGCCAGATACATATAGACGCCGTCGGCGTAGCCCTTGTCCTCTGCGGCAAAATAGAAGAGTCCTGCCACGAAGAAGTCAAACCACAGTGCCGCAATGGCGCCGATGCAGGAGGCGAGAACGGCAAACGCCGCCTCCGTTTCGGAATTGGCGATACCGTAGGCGATAAAGACGAACACGCCGACGGCGAGTCCCAGCGCGGAAAGTGCGATCATTCCTTTGAAAAGTGCGGGGAAGGTGTTTTTAATACGGGAAAAATGTTTCATAACGAGTCCTTTCCGAGTTTTTTCGTTTAAATCTTAATCAAGCAGATCCTTGGGCGAGAAGGTGGTGTAGCAGAAGGGGCATTCCAGCTTTTCGGAGCCCTCCAGCTCGCTTTTGGTGTAATCCACGGGGGTTTTGCAGTGGGGGCAGGTGAGGGGGACGGTCTCTTCCATTTCTACCTCTTCGCCTTTCAGAGCCTTCTTCGCTTCCTGCTTTTGGCGGTTTAGCTCTGCCTGCTTGCGATTCTGACTTGCTTGTCGGTCCTTTTTGACCTGTTGCTGCTGTCGCTGTTCTTCTGCGGTGTTGATCTTTTGGTAGTGAGCGGCAATCACGTCGCTGTTTTCAATAAGCTGACCGAAGCCGTAAAGAAACCAGCTTCCGATCCACGAGGAAAGGCTTCCGCCCACTGCCACACCAAGGGCGATGGGGATGAACTCCTCTTCTGTGAAGAGAAGCACCACTCCTGCGAAAACGCATCCGACGATCCCTACCCAGCAGCCTACCTTGGCAAGCCCCTTGATCTTTGCTCCGATATGATTAAACATGGTTTCTTACCTCCTTGCAGTGTGTTTTGCCTTTCTCAGTTGTCCAAAAGCTTGTAGGTGACCTCCATACCCTTGTCGGGGTGGTAGGTCCAGGTGACTTCAATTCCCACGGAGGGAAAGGTCTCCTTCTGCTTGCCCATGGACCAAGTGGTCTGACCCATGTCGTTGGACAGAGAGTCGGGCAGACCCAGCGAGGTGTTCATGGCCTTGATGGCGGTCCAGATGCCGGAATTGGAGTAGTCATCTAAATCGTAGATGTTGGTGTCTGCCATCAGATAGGATCCGTCGGCACCCAGAGTCCAGCCGTAGGTATCGCTCATCTGGTTGTAGATTTTCTTGAAGTCGGGGCCCTTTTCCTTCACGGTGATGTTTGCCACAGTGCTCTTGCCGTCTGCCGTTGCGGTGACGGTGCAGCTTCCCGCCTTCAAACCGGTGATGGTGCCGTTTTCATCCACCGTTGCCACAGTGGTATCGGAGGAGACCCAAGAAACCTCCTTGTTGCTGGCATCGTTGGGCACAACGGTGCAGGTGAAGGTGAAGGTCTCTTCCCGCTTGATGGTCACGTCGGTCTTGTTGAGCACGATCTGATCCACAGGCTTTTTCACGGTGACGGTGAGGCTTTCGCTCAGCTCGCCCAGGCTTACGGTGATGGTGCAGCTTCCCGCACCGACGGCGGTGATCACGCCCACGTTGTTTACCGTTGCAACGGCATTGTCGGAGGAGGTCCAGGTGACGGTCTTGTCGGAGGCATCCTCAGGCAAAACGGTGCAGGTCACGGCACCGGAATTGCCCACATTGATGGCAAGCTCGGTGTGGGAAAGGACCAGACTTTCGGCAGGCACGTCGCAGGATGCCAGACAGAAGAGAAGCATGAGTGCCACAAAAAGGACGGAAAGGGTCTTGGTGATGGTTGTTTTCATGATGATAAGCTCCTTTGTTTTTTATTTGTTTTGTTTGTTTTGAACTGCGTTGTTGCTTTGGATGGCTATCTGTAGATCTCGGATAGCTTTTTTAGGTCTTTACTGTTGAGGCTTTGCAGCTTGGAGGAAAAGATCAGGGTGGGGATGGAGCCGCCGCCTTGATAGATCAGATGGCTTTCATCGGCATAGACACCGATGGAGGTGATGCCGAGAACCTGAAAGTCCTTGTTGATCAGGATGCCGCCGCTGCTTCCGGGGGCAATGTAGCTGTCGGAAAGAATGTAGTAGACACCGTTGATTTTGTCGGCAATGGTGGAGTATTCCTCAAGGATGGTTCCTTTATTGATCTCCATGGTCACCGAGGAGTTGGGGTAGCCCACCGAGTAGGTGGTCTCACCCACCCGATAGTCTTCTGTAAACGCAATGGCCTTGTAGTGCTTTTGGATCTTGGAATAGCCTGCCAGCTTCCCGATGAACACGTCCTTTTCGGCGCTGTTGTAAACACCCCCCGAGACCTTCAGCTCGGTATACTTGGTGCCGCCCTCCTGATCGGGAATGTCGAAATAGGCGGTGGCGGAGTAGGCGCCGTCCATCACATGGTTGTTGGTGATGAACCACCCCTCGTCGTTGAGGATGAAGCCGCTTCCCGCACCCAGTGCGTTGCCGTATCTGTCCTTGATCACGATCTGAAAGACGTTGCCTGAAAAATAGGAGGTGTTGGGCATTCTGTCTGCGGTGAAGATCTTCCCACCGTCCTGCTCCTCTAAGATCCATTTTTCATAGACCCATCGTTCATTGCTTTGGGGTAAGGACGGCGCTGTTGGCTCCTCGCCCTCGGGAAGAAAGACCTGCTTTATGACCGTTTGGTCGGCATCCTGCCAGACGTATTTGATCAGGGCGACCCTTACTGCCTTGAAGGTTACCTCCTGTCCCGACGCACTTTTCACCCATTCGAGGTAGCGCCAGCCTTCGGTGTCCTCGGGCAAAGGGAAGGATGCCTGCTCGATTTCGGAGGGGGGCAGATATGCGGTATTGAGCAATGTGCCGTCGGCATCCAGCCACTTCACGCAAAGCTTTTGCACTCGAAGTGCGGTACAGCGTGTCTCACCGTCCTCTCTCACGATGTTCCAGCCGGTGTAGTGCCATTCGTCGCTGTCCTCGGGCAGAGGGCGGTTTGCTGGATCGTAGCTTGAGGGCTTTTTTTCATACTCGAGGAGGGTGCCGTCGGCATCCACCCAGGTGACCAAAACCTGATTTGCGGGAAGGGTATCTAAAAGAACGCAACCGCTTGCCGTTGATAAGAAAAGAAGGACAAGCAGCAAGAGCAGGACACATCGGACGGTGCCCGTTTTTTTATTCACATTGGATCATCTCCTTTGGGTCTTCCGTGCTTCACGAAAGGATTCGGATCTTTTTTTAGATCCGAATACAGTATAGCATAGGGCAGAGGACGAATCCTAAAATAAATTTTCCCTTGTTTTGTCCTGCTTTTGTCGAAAAAAGGGGGAATTTCTGAATTTGAGCGCAAGAACTGTCTAAAATTGTAAACTTGTTTACAATTGTTCACAAAATGTTATTATATTAAATTTCTATGAACAAGCAAGGCAAAAAAGCCGCATCCAACGCCCAAAGGCGGATGGATGCGGCTTGAAAGCTTTCTATTCGGTTGTGGCCTTAGGGGACCTTTCAGATCAGCTCACCTGCAAAGAGGCGTGCGCTGATGCCCTGTGTTCTGCGGAGTTATTCCTTGGTGAGCTCTACAAAGCACATCATTTTGAGCTCTTCGATCCATTCGATACCCAAGTCGTAGGGAGATTCAAGGCTGTCGTCAAGCAGAGTGACCGAATTGAGCTTCGGACACTCATAGAAGGCGTGGGACTCTATTCTCGTTCCCTTGGGAATGGTGATGTGCTCCAAGTCGGAAAAGGCAAAGGCTGCGCATCCGATCGTACTGATCCCTTCGGGAATGGTGATGGTTTTCAGCTTTTTCACATTGCTGAATGCGTATTCACCGATGTGGGTGACCTCCTGCGGGATGACGCTCTTGGCACAGCCAAGATCCAAGACCGTGATCTCCTTCACGATCTCAATCAGGTCGGCGCTGTATCCTGCATTCTCGTCCTCTTCATATTCGATATACGTATCTTTTCTTAAAAGGCAGTTGCCTTTTGCAAAATACGTAGTATTTTCCGGGTCGACGGTGATGCTTTTCAGCACGTTTTCCCCTTCGTTTCCTATGCCGCAGCTAAAGTGCATGTACTGCACGCTCTTGGGGATATGCAGGCTCTTTAAGCCGGTGATGTTGAAATACCCCCCTTCAACATCCTCGGGAATGGAGCTGTTTTTCATATTGCAGACGATCGTGGTCATGTATCTTTCGACTATTTTGCCGTCTTTTTCCCGATAATTCTCCAAAGCATACTGAAGGAGGCAATTGTTTACAAGCGTGAAGGTGGTGTTTTCGGGATCAATGGTGATCTCTTCAAGGACCGTATTCGAGAAGGAAGCGTTTATTTTTTTTAGATTTTTGGGCAGGTGAATGCTTTTAAGAGCAGTGTTTCTTGCGAAGGAATTGCTGATTTCTAACAGGCTTTCGGGCAGGGAGAGCTCTTTTAAAGCGGTGCAATTATCGAAGGAGAGTTCTATGGTCGTCACGCCATCGGGGATGGTCAGGCTTTCGATGGCGTTGCAATTGTTAAACTGAAGGGAAATTTGGGTGACCGCTTTGGGAAGCACTACCTTTTTTAAGCTTTCGCAGTCGGAAACTGCACTTAAACCCAGGTAGTTGACACTGTCGGGAATGACGATCTCGGTCAGATTCTTGCAGTGGGTGAAGGCGGACGAACCAATGCTCACCAGCCCCTTTGGCAGTTGGATGCTTGTCAGCTCCTCACAGCCCTCAAAGGCGCCGAAACCAATGTCGGTCACTTCCGGAGGGATCACGCTGTTTTTGCAGCCAAGTACCAATATCACGGCTTCTCTTTCACCGATCGGATTCCCCTGATCGTCCCTGTCGATGACGGTTTGCTTTCTTAGCATACAGTTGTTCTTGCTGTAATATACGGGATTTTCGGGATCAACGGTGATGGAAGTGAAATTGTTGGTGGCCATGTTCGGGTGAAAATTAGTGATCTGCTTGGGGATATACAGCTCGGTGATGGCGGTTTCTCTCAAATCAGAGCCGTCTATTTCGGTGATCTCCTCCGGGATTACGGAGGTTTTGCAAAGGGCGATCAACCTCGGTTGGTCCTCCTTATAAATAATGCAGTTGTTCTTGCTGTAATATACGGGATTTTCGGGGTCAACGGTCAAAGAGGTCAGCTTGTCAAGGCCGCAGGTAAAGGTATTGTCGAGGGAGGTTACGCCCTTGGGGATGTGGATACTTTCCACATCCTTGTTGATGATCGCCCAGGATAGGTCTGTGGTGTTGTCGGGGATCTTTCCGTTTTTGCCTATAAACTGAACGTGGACGTAGGTGCGCATTTCAAGCTCGCCCTCTTCGTTGAAATCTTCCATCTCGTATTCTTCCACAAGACAACCGTCTTCCACGTAATAATGAGGATGATCCTCAGAAACGGTGATCTGCTCTACAGTATTGGGGAAATACAATAAGGAGTCTACTGCGGCACCCAGGTGGACGCTTTTCAAATTGGTGCAGCCGTAAAAGCTATCGTCGATCAGTTCGACGTTGTCCCCGATCGTGATGCTTTTGAGGGCGGTGCCGTTTTCAAAGGCACCGGTATAGATGCGGGTGATGGGCTTGCCCTTGTATTCGTCGGGAATGACGATGTCGGCGGTCTTATGATCGTATCCGCAGACGACATAGCTGTCATCAATTTTGTTGAGGATCATTTCAAATCCGTTATACTTGATGATGGGCAGGGGAGTGCCTTCGGTCTCTTTTTTTGCGCAAGCGGAGAAAATGCCTGTCAAAAGTGCCAGACAACAGAGGATAGCGAGCAGTCGCTTTACGGGGATGTGTTTCATGGCGTGCCTCCAAGCGTTTTTTTCAGTATAGCACAGATAGGATGGAATGTCAAGCTTTGGCGGGTATTGCTCTCGGAATTCAAAGGTGCGCCGTTTGACACAGTACGGCTGCGCCTATACCATCGGTGACGCAAAAAGAGGACGAAGAGTCTTAACGATCCTCCGTCCTTCTTCTCACGATCACCAAATACACGCTTTCGTAAATCTTGCCCTTTGCGGGCTGCTTCTTTTCTTGGATTTTCGGCTCAAATTCGGGAAAACAAAGCAAGCAGTAGTCGCATTCGTCACAGCAGCATTCAAAGCCCTGCTCCCCGTTTCCAAGGCAAAGGTCGGGCTTTCCGGGTGTCAGCTCCACACCGGTGACATCGATGATCTTTTCCGGGATCTTTTGGTTCATACATCCTCCGATCAGCACATAAAAAAGTGCGCCCCAAAAGGAACGCACCGAAAAAATGCTTCCCCTTAGTTTGTTGTCACACAAATGCTCTCCCAACGAAGGTATGAGGAAAAGGAGAAAACACTTTTTGCCAAAAGTATTTTCCCTTCGTTGGGTGGAGTATATGCAGTTTGTGTGACAGGTGTATTTTACCACGATTTTGCCTGTTTGTCAAGAAGCTTGAAGGCTTGAAATACTGTTGGCGCACCCAATGCTTCGGGCAGAGGCTTAGCGGATCGATTGCGCTTATGAAGTTGCTGACACAAAAAGAGGACGAGGTGCCGTAAGCGCACTTCGTCCTGCTTCTTTTGATAGGTAATGTATTCTTTTCGCGTGTTGCGTTTGACCGTCAAGAGGTGTCTTTTCAGATCAGCTCACCTGCAAAGAGGCGTGCCAGCACCACGGCGGCGCTTCCGTAAAGAGGGGCGCCCAGCGTGAATGCGGAGGGACGGACGGGAACGCTCTTGTAGCCCGTGCAAAGGATACGGCTCTCGATCTTGCTCTGCAGGGCCTTGAGGTACTTTTCGGGCAGGAAAACGCCCTCGTTACCCACCACGATGCACTGGGGATCCAGCAGATTGACGGTGTTGGTCAGGGCATATGCCAGCTTTTCGGTCACATCGGAGAAGACCTCATCGCAAAGCTCATCCTCGGCAAGCTCCTCGAAATCGGTCAGCGCAATATGCTCTCTGCCCGAGGCCTTCTTCAGCCGCTCCATGATGATGGGCATGGTGGCATAGGTCTCAAGACAGCCTTTGTTGCCGCAGGAGCAAAGAGGGCCGTCGAAATTGATGCACATATGTCCGATCTCACCCACGGAAATGCTGTTTCTGCCATAGATGTTGCGCTCCACCACGATACCGCCGCCGATGCCGTCGGCAATACCCAGATAGAAGAAGTTGTCATAGTCTCTGCCGCTGCCCTGCAGATGCTCGGCAAGAGCCGAGGCGTTCATGTCATTTTCGGCAAAAACGGGCAGGCGATAGCGCTCCTCCAAGAAGGAACGCAGGGGCAGATGCTCGATGGAGAAAAAGTCCTTGGGATTGAGGATCTCGCCCTTCTGGGGATCCAAGGGGCCGATGGTAGACACACCGATGCCCAAGATCGTGCGTTCGGACAGCTTTTCGTCTCTGTAGGCCATCAAGCGGTCTAAAAGCAGGCAGATCTTTTCCTTTAAGCTGTCGACCGTTTCGTCCTTTAAGGGGATCTCGTCGATGTAAAGGGCATTCAAGCGGATGTCGGTCAAAATGGCGTAAACGGTGCTGCGCGCCACGTAGATGCCCGCCGCCAAGGGGGAACGGTTGGTGATGTCTAAAAGGATGGGGTTGCGCCCCACCTGCGCCTTTTCCTTGGTGGCGCCCTCCTCGATATAGCCGTCCTCAATGAGCTCGGTGACGATGTTGGTGATCGCCATACGGGTCAACCCCATTTTTCTGGTGATGTCGATGCGGGAGAGGGGCTCGTTGGCGATAAGCTGGAGAACAATACCGCGGTTTCTGTACTTCAGATGTGTGTTGTTGTAGCCTTTACGTTCGCTCATAATAACTCCTTGCTTCAGATCGGTGGGGGAAATGCGTGGCTTTTCAACTCAGTATAAACCGAACCTGAGAACTGGAGGTTATATTTTTGTGAACATAGAATGAACGAGGACGAAAAAGCGCAAAAAAAGGGGACTTTTTACGAAATTTTTTTCTAAAGCGGCCCATCTCTCTCTATAAAAGGGGAGGATCCCTTTCTTTTGAGCGCCAAAAAGCAAGGCAAACAAGAAAAAGGACGGGCTTGTTAAAGATTTTGTAAAAGAAGCGAAGTATTTTTAAAATATATTGAAAACAAATGCGAAATATGCTACAATGTCCTTGCGGGCAAAGGCTCGCACGCCTGCGGCAAAACGTGGGCAGATCGCACCGAAAAAGGAGTTTGCATTATGAAAAAAAGCGCGATTTTAAGACTGTTGGCAGGACTGCTGTCGTCGGTTCTGCTTTTGACGGGACTGCCGCTGTCCGTCATCTCTGAGGAGCTGTCCTCCCTTTCGTGGGGAAAGGCGCAAAACGAAGAGGGACTGACGGTGGAAAACGACTATTTCGTCGTCCCCGAGCAGGAAGAGGACGAGCCGCTGACCTCGGAAGACAGTGTGGTGGACAACACCCCCGTGGGAGAGGTGCTCTACGACGAGCAGGGATTTGGCTATCGCTTGAATAAGGATGGCGAAAGCTATACTCTGGTGGAGTTTTTGGACGTGACTGCCACCGAGGTGGAGATCCCCGCCCTTTTTGACGGAAAGACGGTTTGCCGCATCGGAGACGGCGTCTTTTATAAGATGAGCAAACTGAAGAAGGTCACTCTCCACGACGGTATAGACTATATCGGAGACGGCGTCTTTCCCGAGACCCTTGAGTTTAACGAGTATCAGGGGGCAAAATATATCGGCGCCCGCTATCTCAACCCCAAAAAGGACGAGGAGGGCGAGGAGCTGACGGGCAGCGACTATTACTATCTCTTCAGCGCCGCAAATCAGGAGATTTCTGCGTGCGAGATCCACGGGCAGACCGAGATAGTGGCGTCCTACGCCTTTCATAACTGCAAGAATCTTTTGGAGATCGTCATTCCCGACAGCGTGAAGCAGGTGGGCTTCAGAGCGCTGAGAGGCTGTGACAATTTAAAGAGCGTCACTCTGCCCTTTGCGGGCGAGGTGGGCTACGGGCAGAGCAATATGCACTTCGGCTGGGTCTTCGGCGCAAGAACCTACGGCGGAAACATCTCCTTCGTGCCCGAAGGCCTTGAAACGCTGATCATCAAGGGCGGCAGCCTTGAAAAGAACGCCCTTTACGGCCTTGACGGCATCAAGCATCTGGGCCTTCCCTCCATGCCCACCTTCCTTGGTTTCTATTACGGTGCAGACTCCTATAACGAAAATATAAATTACATCCCCGCCGCCCTCACCACCGTGGAGGTGGCGCAGGGCAACGTGGCGGATTATGCCTTTTATCAGTGTGTAAACCTGACCGAGGTCAAGCTACCCGAGGATGCGGAAACCATCGGTGAAAACGTGCTGACCGGCTGTACGAAGCTGGAGAAGGTGACCATTCCCTTCCCCGGCAACGCACGGGAGAATGCTACCGTAACGCACTTTGGCTATCTCTTTGGGCTTGAGTCCTACAGCAACCACAACAAGCTGCCTGCAACATTGACCGATGTGGCTGTTATCGGTGGAACGACAATAGGGAAGTATGCATTTTCTGGTTGTGCCCAAATAAGCAACATCACAATCGGTGTTAGTGTGACTTCTATTAAAAAAAGCGCATTTTGGGGGACTGGTTACTACAAAAGTGAATCGAACTGGGAAAATGGTGTTCTTTACATTGGACACTGCTTAATTGAAGCCCAACAAACCGTGACCGATAAGGTTGAAATCAAAAAAGGGGTGCGGTATATTGTCGAAAGCGCATTTTCCCGTTGCACAGGTGTAACGAGTATTGTCATTCCCGAAAGTGTAACACGTATTGGAGAGCAAGCGTTTTATGGTTGCGTGGGTTTAACAAGCATTATCATTCCTGACAGTGTGATAAGCATTGGAAAGGGGGCACTCTATGGTTGCACGAGTTTGACGAGCATTACTATTCCATTCGTGGGAGCAACTAAGAACGGAACGGAAAACACTCATTTAGGCTATATCTTTAATGCATCTTCCTATTCCGGGAATCGTTCAGATGTACCGTCATCGTTAAAAACGGTAGTTATAACCGGTGGGGAGAGCATAGGAGAGAATGCATTCTATGGTTGCAAAGAACTAACGAGCATTACTATTTCCGATGGTGTGACGAGCATTGGACTCTCTGCGTTTCAGGGATGTAGCAAACTCGAAAGCATTACATTGCCCTTTATAGGTGCCGCGAAAGACGGAACAGAAAATACTCATTTGGGCTATATTTTTGGAGCACGCAGTTATTCAGAGACCCTCATGTATGTTCCGTCCTCTTTGAAAACGGTGGTGATCTCTGGTGGATCGAACATTGGAGCATTTGCGTTTTATCTTTGCAGATATCTCAAGAGCATAGAACTTTCTGGGAGTGTAACGAGTATTGGTCAGGGTGCATTTTACGATTGCAGTAGCCTCACGAGTATAGAAATACCCGATGGTGTAACTTGTATTGAAAACAATACATTCCGAAATTGCAGTAGCCTCACGAGTATAGAGATACCCGATGGTGTTACGCATCTTGGCTCTTCTGCGTTTTCCGGATGTAGCGGACTTGTAAGCGTTATAATTCCCGGCAGCGTGACAAGTGTTGGGGATTTTGCATTATATTATTGCGAAGGCTTGTCAAGTATCACAATTCCAGATAGTGTGACGAGCATCGGGGAGCATGCGTTCTTCTATTGCAGTAGTCTTGTGAACATCCAATTTGCAGGCACTACGACCAAGTGGGAAGCAATTAGTAAAGG
>JAGBIB010000029.1 GCA_017935195.1 Clostridia bacterium | reverse complement strand
TTTGGCGGAGAGAGAGGGATTCGAACCCTCGTGCGCGTGAGCGCAAACTGATTTCGAGTCAGCCCCGTTATGACCACTTCGATATCTCTCCATAAATATGATGCACCAGTGTGCATCATATTTATGGAGCTTGATGAGACGAGGCTCAATGAGCTTGCTCATTGAATCCACTTCGCATTCGCAACTCGGAGGTCGGGGAGCTTGCTCACCAGACGTAGAGTTTGCGAATCCTCGCCATAGGCGAGATATCTCCATGATGCATACCGGTCATATTTGATTGTATTTGACGTTTGCAAGGCTTTTGAAAAGTCCAAACTCGTCATTACCAAGTGATTATAGCACAGCATTTGCTTTTTTGCAAGTCTTTTTTGAAAAAAATATAAGATTTCGCTAAAAGCGTGCAAAACAAAAGGGTGAGCTCCACGATCTCAGCCTGAAAAGAGCAATGCTATTTTCAGGTCGGTGTTTTGGAAAGTGGAGCTTTGAAAAAGAATGCCTGTGCGGAGGTTTGCGCTTGGGCCTCAACTGAACCCGTTTTGCGTGGAGCAAGGCTTGGATGTGCTTTTTTGAGCCTCATTCGACTTGGCACAGTTATTTTGTTTGCTGTTCAAGCAGACGGATTGCTTCCGGGACGGTCAGTTGTTCAGCGTCGTAGGCGGTTGTGGCGAACAAGGGCTTTTCTGCCTTACTTTTGGATTTTTTGCGGGTCGACTGCATTTTCTGCTTGACGGATCTGCATTTTCTGCCTGTTTCCAACGGCGGCTTTTCGGTTTTGTTGGCGAGGGTCTTTTCGGGAGCCGATTCCTTGTTTTGAATTTGCGGCACTGGGCAAAGTTCGTCGTTCTCCGTGCAAAGAGGATCCTTGAGATACCCACTTGCGTTGACGGGATCTGCCGCGGGGAGCTGAAGAGTGGGATCGGCATGATAGGGTACGGCAGCGGACTCGTCCCCCTCGAGAGCCTTGTACTCATGACGAACAGGCAGGTCGTCATCGGCATCGTCGAAAAGGGGAGGACGGTTTTCTGCACGAAACGCCACATATTTCACCTCGTAATGAGCTCGGTCGTAGAGCGTTTGAACCACATCCACATAGCGATCTCCCGCAATGACCAAATGTGCACGCAGATTCAGATCAATGGCTGAAAAGGCCTTCAACAGTTGTTTGGTGGTGTGCAGATCGGCATCGGAGGGCGTTGGGTCGCCCGAAGGATGGTTGTGTGCAAGGATCAGCCCTGCCGCATTATAGCTCAGCGCAATTTGAGCCAGTCCTCTTGTATTGATGTTTGAGGAATTGACGGCTTCTTCATGAAGCTCAACGTGACAGATGAGTCGATTGGCGTTGTCCAAGAGCAATGCACTTGCAATCTCTTTGTTTTTGCTGATGTAGTATTCTCGGAAAAAGTCTGCCGCACGTTCGATGGATTGAAAATTCATGCGCGGCTTCAGCTTGTTTGCGGCATAACGGTTGCAAAACAGGGGCACCATTTTTAAAAGCAGTGCACTGTTTTCTCCCACACCGTCTACCCTTTGCAGATCCTCAATATCTGCATCCAGCACGTTTTCCAAACTCCCGAAGCGGTCGATGAGCTCGTGTGCGATGGGATTGGTGTCGATGCGGGGAATAGAGTAGGAAAGCAAGAATTCCAAAAGCATATGGTCAGGCAGTTTTTCGGGATTGCAATGCACAAACATTTGGCGAAGACGCTGTCGGTGTTGCTCGTGAGGGTTGGTGATAATCATGTTTTTTCTTTGCTCCTTCGGCAAGGTATTAACAGTATTGTGCCACAGAAGAACGATTCTGTCAAGGGTGAATAAATGAAAAAATATTCATGGAAATGAAAAAGATCGATTGGCAAAATGCACAAAAATGAATCTGTAATTTTGTAAATAGTAACCAACAAAGAGACTTTTATGGCGGGGTACAAAGGACTTTGGGTGCGCTTTTGGAAGGCTTTTATATTTTGAACCCTCTTTGGGACTCTTTTTGAGAAAGAAAGCGTGTCAAGGTGTAAAATGGAGTACATTGCTAGACCTTGCGGTGGCCGTGCGTCCGGCAGCGGGCGCTCGGTGGAGCGGTCACTCGGCACGAATGCTCGTTTTTTGAAGGAGAAAGAAAAAAATCCCCGCAACCGTTTTTTGCAAAACGGATTTGCGGGGATTTTTTTGCGGATCAATCCACGAAGTCGGGATCTGCCAGCAGATCCTCAGCGATCCAAGGCAGATTCTCGGGCAGAACCTCCTCTTCAAGAAAAAGTGCGATCAGCTTGACAATGCGATCAGATCTAATCGACAGATCCTTGAGAGAAACGCTTTCGTAGGGCGTGGTGACCGTCAGGTCGTAGGAAAGACAGGGATCGACCTCGGGGAGATTCAGGACATGGCATCCGAGAACGTAGTTGACGGTGGAAGAATTTTCGCACGCTTGAGTGGCGGGGCTGCGCAGGGTTAGCGGACACATAGTGGCTCCTCCATATACAGTATATGTTTTATATTGTAACTATTTTATCATATATTGATATGGAAGTAAAGTGGACAAACTGTACAGTTAGGACGGGATTGAGGAGAAGCCTTTTGGGTATAATTCGGATTTCGGTTGAATTAAATGTCGTAATGTGAAATAATGCCACATGAAGAGACTTGGGGATGTGGAATTTATTCACATTCTGTGAAAGTATTATTTGCTCGGTCGGGGTGCATAATCTTGCTTGCACAGCTGATATGGGAGGAATAGACATTCCTCGGTCGGTGCATACTTCTTTTATGAAGGGAGTGGAGCAAGGATGAAAATTGCATTTTTCGATGTCAAGGACTATGAGATCCCCTATTTTGAGCACTACGGCAAGGAGGGGCAGGTGGATTTTTGCTATTATAAAACCACACTGAGAGAGGAAACGGCGCGTCTGGCGGAAGGGTTTGACGGGGTATGTGTTTTTGTGAACGATCGTTTGGACAGAGCGGTACTGTCGAGGTTATATGAGGGGGGCGTATCTGTGGCGGCACTGCGCTGTGCCGGCTATAACACGGTAGATCTTGCCGCTGCAAAGGGCAGAGTGCGCATTTTACACGTGCCCGGCTACTCTCCCCATGCGGTAGCGGAGCATACCATGGGAATGCTGTTGACCTCCATTCGACGCATTCACAAAGCCTATAACCGAACGAGAGACTTCAATTTCAGTCTCAGCGGGCTGGTAGGCTTTGATTTGAAGGGGAAAACGGTGGGAATCGTGGGGATGGGGCGCATCGGATCTGCCTTTGCCGCTATTTGCAAGGGCTTTGGAATGCGTGTGCTTGCCTACGATCAGCAGCCAAAAACAATGGAAGGGGTGACCTACTGCACTCTTGAAGAGCTTTTTGCCGAAAGTGACGTGCTTTCCTTTCACTGTCCGCTAAACGACCGCACCCACCATATGCTGAATGCCGACAATCTCTCCTTACTCAAAAAGGGAGTCATGATCCTGAATACCTCCAGAGGTGGACTAATCGATTCTGCCGCCTTGCTGGAGGGCATCAAGGAGCGACGGATCGGAGGGGCTTGTCTTGATGTATATGAAGAGGAAGAGGGGCTGTTTTTTGAGGACAATTCGGGGCATATTTTGGAGGACGATGTGCTGGCACGACTCATTTCCATGCCCAATGTGCTGGTTACCTCCCATCAGGCTTTTTTGACCAAGGAGGCGCTTGATGCCATCGCCAAGACCACCGTTTCAAATATCATTTCAATTTATGAGAAGGATTCTTGCGAAAACGAACTGGTTTTTGAGGGGTGAACGGTTGTCTTTTTATAAATTGCACTTGTATGGGTGCAATCGAAGTGTATCATAAAGATATAATATTGTCAACAGTTTGTGCCGAAACAGGCGCAAAAAGATGAGGTGATGTTGACAATGAACGCACGGATTGAAAAAAGAGTGGGCAAAAATATATGTTTTCTGAGGCAACGGGCAGGAATGACGCAGGAGTTGTTGGCGGCAAAGCTACAGCTTGCAGGCTGTGATATCACGCGCAGTGCTCTTGCCAAGATTGAGGTGGGGCAAAGACATATATATCCCGATGAGATCGTGCTTTTGAAAGAAATCCTCGGTGTTTCTTTTGACGAAATTTTTGATTTGACTGAAAGCAGTTGAATATAGTCTGAGATAAACTGCAACGTTTGTATTATAGTGCATTTAAAACTATTTGTCAATGGTCTTGAATGAAAATGTTATAATGTACCTATAATCGGGGCATGGAGGTGCATTATGAACATTGGTGAAAAGATCAGGAATGCCAGAGAGGATATGGATCTTTTTCAAAGTCAGGTTGCAGAGCAAATTCCGATGAACCAATCTAACTACTCCAAGATCGAACGGGGGGTGCAGGAGCCCAGCATGGAACAGCTCCGTCGCATCTGTCAGATCTTAAAGCTTGATCCCGCCTATCTTTTGGGACTTGATCCTTTGGAGCCTGTTTCTCCCAAAGATCGTCAGCTTCTTGCCGAAACCAAGGCGCTGATCAAAAAATACAAAGGTGACAAATGATCGCCCGACCGCACCTTGCACTAAAAAAAACTCCTCGGCACAAACCGAGGAGGAATTTTTTGTTTACGGAAGATTACTTAACGAAAACCTTCTTGGTTACAACTGCTGCACCGAAGAGAGCAACAACTGCCAGAACTGCGATGATCGCGGTAGCGTCGCCTGCAACGGGAGGATCGATGGGATCCACGGGAGTCTCAACGTATTCGTAGCCTTCGATCTCAACGTCTGCAACCTGTGCCCACTGAGTGCCGGTCCAATCGCCGATCATGATCTTGATCGCGTCAGCCTTTACGCCCATGGGGAACTGGATGTCGCCGCCGTTGGGGTTTGCGGGAATCACGTCAGACTCAACTTCGTTTTCACCATTGATGATGAAGATTCTGTAGTAGCCCCATTCACCTTCATTGTCGGGACCTTCGTTCTTGCAGGAAACCTTCAGAGAGGTTACCATGTAGGTCTTGCCCAGCTCAACGGTAACGGACTGTTCCTGATCGGGTCTGAATGCGTTGCCGCAGCAGGTGTTGTTATCACCGTCCAGAACGTTCAGGGGGCAGTTTGCACCGTGTCCATCGCCGGAGTGGTCGCACAGCCAGTCGGGGAAACCAACGCAGGTTGCACCGGTGGGAACGATTACGCCGGAGGTGGGAGGATCGATGGGTTCTTCGGGTTCAACGGGGTTGAGCTCGTCGTATTCGTGAGGAGCTTCATATCCTTCTGCAGGAGCCTGATCAGCTTTTCCAAGATTTTCTTCCAGAGCAGTGAATACCTTGCCTTCAGCCGTCACGATGTTGTACTTTACAGCACCGTTTTCAGTGATCTCACCGGTGATGGAGTAGGTGTGGCCTGCGGTTACAGGAATCTGATAGTCGCTTGCAACCAGTCTGAAGATACCGTTGAGGGGATCGATCTCGAAGCTCGACCAAACGCTCTTGTTGTTTGCGTCTGCATAGCAGGTCTTGTCATCATGGTCAAACGCATACTTGCTGATGGTGTAAACATCGCCGGTATTCTCGTCCTTGATGACGAACTTCACAGAGTAGGTGCCTTCGGTGATCTTTGCGCCAACAGTTGCCAGATCTTCGTTGTACATAGAGGGAGCAAAGATCATAACGTTGGTGCCTCTCCAGTTCTCAAGACCGTTGCCGCCAACGAATGCGGGAGAAATGGTCATGGTGTCGGGCCAAGTGAGTTCCTTTTCCTGGTATTCGTCATATACGAACACTTCTGCAAGGTGGTAACCTACGTTCTGGTTGTGGTAGGTACCGTACACTCTGACGTAACGAGCGGTCATCTTTTCAAAGGTAACGGTAGTACCCTTTGCGGTAGAAACGTCGTCGTTGGTCTTTTCGCCGATTTTGGTCCAGGTGGCGATGTCAGCGGTGTTGTCGGTGGTAGCGTAAGCTTCCCACTTGTAGACACGACCGGAGTCTACCAGGTTTACTACCTGAATTGCGCCGATCTCGGTGTTCTCACCCAGGTCGATCTCAACGTAGCAGGTGCCTGCAAGACCGTAGGGGGTGCCACCGTCGGTGTCAGACCACCAACCCAGATCGAAGTAGCCGCCGGTGCTGCCGTCGGTAAGACCGGTGGGCTCATACCCGTTACCTGCGACAACGTGCTTGCCTTCTGCCAGGTTTACGTTCACAGCAGAAGAGCCGATGGACAGAGCTGCCATTGTGGACAGGCACATAGCCAGAACCATAATGATAGCCAAAATTTTGGTGTGTTTCATAAAGCATTTTACCTCCTATGCTTCTAATTGAATACATTGTATCATTAACAAAGAGAAAAGTCAAGCGAATTTTTAAATTCTTCTTCTTTGTTTATTCATTTTTCGCAAACAAAATGCCGCCGATTTCGCGGTTTTGCCGTTTATCGCATTGGATGCGCTTTTTTTGATCGGATCCTGATAAGAACAGAGCCATCCGTTCCCCTTTTGGGACGGATGGCTCTGGTGAAGGGATATGTCCTTGTGCTTGATCAGTCAGTCTCGGTGCCGTAGGCTGCAATGAACTCCTTCATGTATTGCCAGCGGTTGATGGTCCACGTCTTTAAAAAGTCGATGTGCTCTTCATAGCTGTTGAGCTCGGAGGACACCTGCTTATCCACGTAGGGATGGTAACGCTTGCCGTACATTTCCCAGAAGAGGGCGTTTTCATCGGCTGCGGGCTTTAATTCCGTTGCCTTGCTTTCAAGGGCGGCAATGGTTTCTTCAAAGCTGCCCTCCAGCTCGTTCATGCGGTCGATGACCTCTTTTCTGAACCACTCCTGCTCCAGAAGTGCGGAAAACCAAGTGCATCCGCTTCCGCGAATTGAGATCATGTTTTCGTATTTGACAGCCTTTTCAAAGGTGCCGAAGCCAAAGTCGAAGTCCCAAGGAGCGGTAAATTCCAGCTTGCCGCCCGCACTCTTTTGCAGGTAGCAGCTTGCCGCACCCACGTCCACATCCTTGGAAAGCTCTTCGATGATATACATATCGATGAGGGAGGGGATGTCGATGAGGGCGTCGATCTCGGCTCTGTCGCCCTTGACCATGGCATCGTGACAGCTTTGGATGTACTTTTGGATGTAAAGCTTATCCTCTGCAGTGCATTCGCTCTTGACCACGAACTCTCTGGCATTGCCATTGGAGGCGGCACCGTATCCTTCCACATAGAAGAAGGGAAGACCCTCGGTGCTTCCTCTGAAGTCCACTTCAAGGAAGTAACCCTTGTCGGTGGAATCGATGGTGTCGTCGATCTCCACTCTGTCATTGGCGATCTCCACAAGCTCGGTGACCATGTAAAGGCCGCGGTACTGTCCGTTTACGTAAAGCTGAACCCAGCTGCACTCGGGAACGTAGGAGAAGTTGCCCATGCGGTTGGCAAGCTCCCAAACCAGATAGTTGCGCAGGGCGGACAGATCGAATTTGTTGGAATTGAGCACCCAATCTCGATTTTTGCTGTCTCCGATACCGAGAAGCTGTTCTTTTTTATCTAACTTCAGCCGGTAGGAGTTTTTACTGTCATAGTCATTTAATTCGGCTTCGGCATTCCAAGAGGAGTTGCCTCTGCCCTTGACTTGGGTGGTTACGGTGATGTCCGTTTCGTCGCTTCCGCTGCCTCTGATCATCAGCGTACCGGTTTGATATTTTTTGGTCAGCACAGGCTCGCCCGTGTCGGTGAAGAGATACATATCTGCAACGGGGGAATTCTCGTCGGGATCCTTCAGAAAATAGGCCGACAGCTTCAGTCCCTTTTTGCTGGTGGTATCGGAGCGCACCGTTTCGGTCTTGCCGTCGCTCCACATTAAGAACTCATAGCCTTCCTCTGCGACGGCACGTACCTCGGTGCCCGATTCATTGTCGTAAAGCATCTGTATGGTGTTGCCCTCGATCCGTCCGCCCGTTCCGGGGGTGTACTTGATGGAGGTCTGACCGCTTACCGGCTTGAAGCTTCCGGGGGAGGGGGTGGGATTATAGTAGTGACAGAACTGCACCACATTGGGGGTCTTGCCCGTTTCGTAGGTGCCGTAAGCGATTACCTTGCCCGACTGTGCGGCACAAATGGCCATTTCCACCTGATAGGCGGTGTCCACTGTGGGGCAGAAGCCGCTGTCAAAGCCTTCGGACTGCAGGACCAGCTCCAGATAATCGTTTTCGGTCAGGGGCTGGGGGGTGAGCTTGATGGTGGGGAAGGTATGAGTGGGTTCATCACCGTCCTCGGGCAGGGCACTGAAGCGCAGGTAGATGGCATAGCCCTCATGGTTGGACTCGTTGATGTCCAAATCTCTATACCAAACGTAGGGGCAGAATACAGGCTCGTTGTTTTTGTTGAGCATGATGCCGGTGCTGTAGCAGTAGGTGTACCACATCTCGTCATCGGCATGACGTTTCAGCTTATCATAGGGATCCTCCGCTTTTCCGCTGACGGTAACGGTACAGCGTGCCTCGCTTCCCGCTGCCGTGCGTGCTCTGACGGTGACCGTGCCATCCGCAAAGGCGGTGACCGTGCCGTCCTGCGATACGTGAGCGGTCAGGGGGTCGTCCACAAGGAAGGAGATCTGTTCGTCGGATCCCTCACCGATGACGGTGAGCTTGGCTTTTTCTCCTGCTTTTAGGGTCAACTGGTTTTGGTCAAAATCAATGGGGGCGGCAGGCTCTGCGGGAGTGCTGCTGCTTTCGGAAGTGGGCTGATCAAGGGAGGGGGTGGGCTCAGAGGAGGGAGAAGAGGGGGCGGGCTGCTCTGTCGTCTTGGCAGTGGAAGTGCATCCGGAAAGCACAAGAGCGGAGAGAAGCAACAGGCTGATCAGCAATAAAAACAGTTTTTTCATGGCAATATCGGACAAAGTCCGCCTTTCCTTGGATTTTTTGCTTAAGGTTTAAGAGCGAAAGCGCCGCTTTCAGACGGCGCTTAAAGGGTGTGGAGGGAGCGTCTTTTGAAATTGCTTCGGACGGGGAACATCCTTTGGCAGGGGGCGCACAAGAGTTTATTTTTCCTGCTTGTTCAGCTCTTCGTGGGCATTTTTGACGTTTTTGTTCATACGGTTGAAAAAGGAGAGCAGCTGATCGACCTCGTCCTTATCAAAGTCGGTAAGAAGGATGTTGAGATAGTCCTTTTGCGCCTTCAGACCTTCGACCACCAGCGGATCTGCGGCAGGAAGGAGGGTCAAATAGATGTTTTTACGGTCATCTCCTCTTTTTTCGCCTTTGATCAAACCCCTTTCAGACAGACATTTCAGGGAGAGGGAAACATAAGATTTGGAGATCCCTTTATATTTTACGATGTCAGCTGCTCTGTTCAGGTCGGGATATTTATGAACGAACATGAGGATCTTAAACTCAATGGGAGAGATCTCATATTTTTTACAAACAGGATCAATACAGTGCTCATACAAGGCTTGCATGGCGCTCTGATTCGTCCACAGATCTCGCAGTGCTTTTCTCATACTGTAACTCCTTTCGATAACGAGAATCGGTATTCGACTCCTTTCATTATAATCGCATTCCTCTGTTTTGTCAAGGTCTTCGCGCAAAGAGAAGAGAAAAGAAGGCGGTCGATTTGAAAAAATGAAAAAATATGCAGAAAAACTCTTGACAAAATTGATAAGGTGCGTATAATTGTATACAAGAATACAAACACGCAAATAATGTTCAAAAGGCAGGATGCTTCAGAGCCAGAGGCTTTTTGACGGAAAGGTATCGCTATGCTGGAAATTTCCAAGACCACCAATCTGCTGGAGCAGCGGATCTATAAATATGAGCTGCAGGACGTGGCAGAGCCGAATCTATACAGAGACATCTATCCCTATACAGGTGTGCCTCGCGTTGCCTTCAACCACCGCAGAGTGCCTCTGGGCATGCCCAAGGAGATCTGGATCACCGACACCTCCTTCAGAGACGGTCAGCAATCTATGGAGCCCTATACGGTGGATCAGATCGTACATTTATATAAATTGATGTCAAAGCTGGGCGGCCCCTACGGCATCATCCGTCAGACCGAGTTTTTCGTCTACAGCGAAAAGGACAGAGAAGCCATCAAGCGGTGCAAGGATCTGGGTCTGCGTTTCCCCGAGATCACAACCTGGATCAGGGCAAGCAGAGAGGACTTCAAGCTGGTAAAGGACTTGGGCATCCGTGAAACGGGCATTCTCGTTTCCTGCTCGGACTACCACATCTTCAAAAAAATGAAGATGTCCAGAAAAGAATGCATGAACTACTACCTTGCCACCGTTGCCGATGCCTTTGACGCAGGGGTCATGCCCCGATGCCATTTGGAGGACGTGACGAGAGCCGACTTTTACGGCTTCGTGGTGCCCTTCGTCAACGAGCTGATGAAGCTTTCCGACAGAGCGGGTATTCCCGTGCGTATCCGTGCCTGCGATACCATGGGATACGGTGTACCCTATCCCGAGGTGGCACTGCCCCGAAGCGTGCCCGGTATCATTTACGGTTTGAAGCATTATGCCGAGGTGCCCAGCGAGCTTTTGGAGTGGCACGGTCACAACGACTTTTACAAGGCCGTCTCCAACGCCGGTGCGGCGTGGCTATACGGTGCCTGCGGTGTCAACTGCTCGCTTCTCGGTATCGGTGAGCGCACGGGCAACATTCCCCTTGAGGCAATGGTCTTCGAGTATGCTTCGCTGCGCGGCTCCTTTGACGGCATGGATCCCACCGTCATCACCGAGATCGCCGAATACTTTAAAAACGAAATGGGCTATCAGATCCCCGCCATGACCCCCTTTGTGGGACAGAGCTTCAACGTGACCAGAGCCGGCATCCATGCCGACGGATTGATGAAGGATCAGGAGATCTACAATATTTTCGACACCGAAAAGCTGTTGGGGCGTCGCCCCTCCGTCCTGATCGGCAAAAATTCGGGGCTTGCGGGCATTGCCTACTGGATCAACGGCTACTATAGCCTTCCAAAGGACAGAGAGGTGGATAAGCATTCTCCCCTTGTGGTGCAGCTCAAGGATTGGATTGACGAACAGTACGCTCACGGCAGACAGACCACCCTGACCCCACACGAGCTTGACGAGCAGATCCGCTCCCTTGGATTGCTTTGAGCAGAAGATAAGAAAACGAGAGGAAGCAACGATGAAGCATAAAACAGTATCCCTTGCCGATCAGGTGTTTGAACGGTTGGAAAGTGAAATCATTTGCGGAAAATATCAAAGAGGTCAGGTACTGACCGAATTGGGGCTGACCGAGGATTTGGGCGTGAGCCGCACGCCTGTAAGGGAGGCGGTTCAGCGCTTAGAGCAAGAGCAGCTGGTCAGAAACCTGCCCAAGGGCATTTTGGTTCTGGGCGTGACCGACAGAGACATTCAGGAGATCTACACCATCCGTTTGCGCATTGAAGGACTTGCGGCGGCAAGAGCGGCGGAAAACAGAGACGAGGATGGCGTCAGAGCCCTTGCAGAGGCGCTGGCAATGCAGGAATACTTCGTTTTCAAGCAGGATGCCGACCATATTAAGAGTCAAGATAGCCTTTTTCACGAGGCGGTCTACGAAATGAGCGGAAGCGGTATCCTGCAAGCCACCCTTTTGCCTTTGCACAGAAAGGTGCAAAAGTACAGACAAATCTCCATGCAGAGCGAGGAACGGGCAAAAAGATCGTTAGAGGAGCATCGTGCGATTTACGAGGCCATCTGCAAGGGGGATGCGGAGCTTGCCGAAAAGCTGATGACCGCCCACATTGAGCACGCCATGGTGCGCCTTTTTGCCGAACAGCTGGGCTCACCCAAAAGCGAATGAAGGAAAGGATAAGTCTTTGGGGCTTGAAGCACCGAAGGACGGGTATATATTATGGGACTGACGATCGCCGAAAAGATCATCAAAAATCATCTGGTACAGGGCAGCCTTGAAAGAGGAAGCGAGATCGCCCTGCGCATTGACCAGACCCTCACCCAGGACGCCACGGGAACGATGGCGTATTTGGAATTTGAAGCAATGGGCACGCCCAGAGTCAAGACCGAGCTAAGCGTTGCCTATATCGACCACAACACCCTGCAGTGCGGCTTTGAAAATGCCGACGATCACGCCTATATCCGCTCTGCGGCAAAGAAGTTTGGCGTGAGATACTCCACCCCGGGCAACGGCATCTGCCATCAGGTGCATCTGGAACGCTTCGGCAAGCCCGGCAAGACCCTCATCGGCTCCGACAGCCACACTCCCACCGGTGGTGCCCTGGGCATGCTGGCCATGGGTGCCGGCGGCATGGACGTGGCCGTTGCCATGGGCGGCGGTGCCT
>JAGBIB010000028.1 GCA_017935195.1 Clostridia bacterium | reverse complement strand
TTTGATGAATTCGTTGCTCACCCCAAGGGGCATGGCTCGCTGAAGCTTTCCCGAAAAGGGGTATTTGAAGCCCTCAAGGGTCAGTTCTCCCTCCTTTTCAAGGGAAAAGACCGAAAAGTAGCCCTCGGTATCCCGGGGGAAAGTCCGCTTTCCATCCTTCAGCAGAAAGGCGGCGATCCCCTTGCCCAGCAACACCCCCTGCCCGCCTGCCTCTTTTAAGTAGTCCAACAAAGCAAGGTTGGCAAGAGAGTGGGAAACGCGCTCTCCTCCAAGAGATCCGTGGAGAAGAAAGCGGGTATATCCCTGTGAAAGCCCCCATTTCAGGGCGTAAAGACAGTCGGTATCGTCCTTTTCTCTGGGCAGACGGAGGACGCGCTCGGCAGGCAAAAGCTCCTCAGGGTCGCCCGTAAAGGAGTCAAAATCGCCCACCGCCAGATGGGGCATAACGCCAAGGGCGGAAAGATGGGCAAGCCCGCCGTCGCAGGCAATGACCAGATCCCCCTCCTTTGGAGCAAAGAAGGGCGGGTAAAAGCTGCCTGCACCTATAAGATGGCAAAAAGAAGTTGACACGGCAGATCCTTTCGGCAGGAAGGGTCTGCCCAAAAAGGCAGTCTTTCTGCTCAGTTTTTCTTTTTTGATAGCAAAGCGGCAATGGCAAAGCAGTCAAGGAAGAGGACGAAGGCCACGGCAGAGACCACGATCACGGGCAGGAAGAAGGAAAATTCCGCCTCGGTGAGGGCAGTCAGGGTGAATTCGCCCGTTTCCCCGTCCTGAAGGATGGAGAAGATGCGGGCAACATCATAGCACACGCCGCCAATCAGCAAGCCGCCGCCGACGATCTTCAGCCAGTCTGCCGCAGGCACAGACGTACGCACGGTACGGGTGGGCAGACGCTTGGAAAAGTCCAGACTGCTTCCAAGATAGTAGCAGGCAAGAACCAAAATGATCGCCTCGGGGAGCATATAAGTGGCGTTGTAGATGAAGGAATAGATCAGCGCACCGCCCGTGGGAATGGACATCCCCGCCCACACGGTGGCACCCGAGATCACATGGCAAAGATAGCGTACCAAGCAGACTAACAGACCGCCCAGAGTCAGGGCGAGTGCCTGATTTTTGAGCTTGTTTCTGAAAATCCCACCAAGACCCGCTGCCGCAAAGGCAAGGATGTAGTCAAGCAAAATAATGGCGAGGATAGAATACCATGTGGAAAAATAGGACAGGGTATTCAGACCTAAAAGCTGCTGGATCACACCGTAGCACAGGGCGCAAAGCAAACCCTTCCCTGTGCCGTGACGGTAAGCGATCAGCAGGATGGGCAAAAGGGATGCGGGGGTGACCGAACCACCGTAGGGCAGATCGGCAAGCTTGAGGACGCTGAGCACGGTGGCAAGTGCCAGCATAATGCCGCTTTCCGCAAGGATGAGCAGAGCGGAGCGACGGTCGTTTGTTCGTGTCATTTTCGACACCTCCATAAAAAGAATTCACCGCAGTACGATAATTCGACCTGCGGCAACGATCTCTATGGCACCATGGCTCTGCTGCAAATCTCCCTACGCCGGTATTACCCGTATTCAGGTTAAAGGGTTCGGCTCATGCCGTCTCAGCCGTCAAAAGGAAGAAAAAGGTCTCTTTTTCCTCTCTCTGACAGCACCCCTGATTTCTCATGCGGTAGCCCTATTATAGACCCTTTTTTTGGCTCTGTCAAGAGGCTTTTTTCGTTTTACCCTTCTCTTTTTTGGACTTTTTTCATACTCATGGAGCACAAAGATACCAAACAACCTCAGAAAAGGAGTTCTATGGATCGTTTCTTCGCCTATTACCGCCAGGCCGTGCGACTTTTTGCGATTTTATGCATCGCCTATTTTTGCGCATACTGTCTTTTTGGCTTTTTTAAAAAGGGAGGTCTTTCTTCTTTTTTTCAAAACATCGTCGCAGGAGAGGACCAGCCGCCCTTCCAAAGCCATTTTTTCTTCAATGTCAAAGCCGAACGGGGCGAAGAGCGCGAAGCCGAAACACCTGCCACCGACTATTATTTTTAAAACAATGCTGCGCCGTTTCTTGTTGACAGTTCTTTTCTTTCGTGATATAATGAAACCAATCAAAGTGCTCAAAAGAAGCCCTTGAATGTTTTTTTGTACTCAAAAAGCACACGCACAGCGCATATATAGCACTTATATTATGAACAGATCGGAGGATTTCTCATGTCATTAAGATCCGGTTCGCCCCAAAGCTTCAGCAAAGATCAATTGATATCCCACGCAAGTCCTTCTGCCATTCAGACTGCGGAAGAAAAGATCCTGTTTGACACCTACCAAAAGCTCTCTGAGTCCAGTGCCCGCCACCAATTCTCCCACTCGGTTTTCTCCCGCACGACAACCGATCTTGATCTCTATGCACTCAGCGTTCTGGATCCAAAGATCCGCGAAATAAACAGGAAAATGAAAAAAATTGAGGACGATCCTGCTTTGGAGGATTTTTTCAAACGGGTACTGCAACGGTTATCCGATCCTGAGACCGACAGCACCATCAGCTACGAGCAAGAAATGCTTGATCGGGCAAAGGCCGTTCTGAAAAGAGGAACCGTTCCCTCCAATGATCTTCTTTACTACGACGAGCTGTGGAAGAATGACAGCCCTGCATTTTGGACCCAAGCAAAATTGCAATGGCGATCCCGAAATCCCGAGAGTATACGCATTAGTACCTTCGGTTACTTTTCTCCTGCCTATTTTGAAGAGTATTGCGCCTATCTTGAACGAATGACCTCCTTGATGACCGAACAGCCATCTCTTGCGGAAATGAAGCGCCGTCTGCTCCGTGCCCAACATATTTCCGAGGATGAATGTTGCGTGATCGACATCCTATCCAAATATGACAGATACTTTTCATTCTTTTAAAAGCAATCTTCGCCCCACATCGATCAGAATGCATTAAAAGAGAAAAAAGTGCAAAAATCCTCTTGAAATTCAGACAAAGATGCAGTATAATAAGGGGTAGTGTTGCACGGTTGCAACAAACCGCATCCCGCGCCAAGGCGCAAGGAAAGGAAGTATTCAGCTATGAAAAGAACGACCATTAAGGAATTATATATGAACCCCGAGGCCTTCGGCGGTAAGACTGTTACCGTTGCAGGCTGGTGCCGCAACCTGAGAGCCAGCAATGCCTTCGGCTTTCTTGTATTGAACGACGGCTCCGCCTTCAACAATCTGCAGGTGGTGCTGGAATCCGATAAACTGCAAAACTATGAAGAGATCACCTCTCAGAACATCGGTGCCTCCTTCGTGGCGACCGGCACACTGGTGCTTACCCCCGAAGCAAAACAGCCCTTTGAATTAAAGGCAGAGTCGGTAACCGTGGAAGGAACCTCCACCCCCGACTATCCCCTCCAGCCCAAAAAGCACTCACTGGAGTTCCTTCGCTCCATCGCCCATCTGCGCCCCCGCGCAAACACCTTCAACGCTGTATTCCGCGTGCGCTCCGAGGCAGCCTTTGCCCTTCACAAGTTCTTCAACGAGCAGGGCTTCGTTTACGTACACACCCCCCTCATCACCGGCTCCGACTGCGAGGGTGCGGGCGAGATGTTCCGCGTGACCACTCTTGACCCCAAGAATCCTCCTTTAAACGAGGACGGCTCTGTGGACTTCTCCAAGGACTTCTTTGGAAAGGCAACCAATCTGACCGTTTCGGGTCAGTTAAACGTGGAGACCTATGCCATGGCGTACGCCAAGGTATACACCTTCGGTCCCACCTTCCGTGCAGAAAACTCCAACACTCCTCGTCACGCAGCGGAATTCTGGATGGTGGAGCCCGAGATCGCCTTTGCCGATCTGTCCGACGATATGGATCTGGCAGAAGCAATGCTCAAAAGCGTCATTTCCGATCTGATGGTCAAGTGCGCCGACGAGCTGGAATTCTTCAACAAGTTCGTCGACAAGACTCTGCTCGACCGTCTGAACAACGTGAAAAACAGCGAGTTTGCAAGAGTGACCTACACCGAAGCCATCGAGATCTTAAAGAACTCGGGACAGAAGTTCGACTATCCCGTGGAATGGGGCTCCGACCTGCAGACCGAGCACGAAAGATATCTGACCGAAAAGCATTTCGGCACCCCCGTCTTCGTTACCGACTGGCCCCGTGAGATCAAGGCGTTCTATATGCGCTTAAACGACGATGGAAAGACCGTTGCGGGTGCAGACCTGCTGGTACCCGGCGTGGGCGAGCTGATCGGCGGAAGCCAGAGAGAAGAGAGAATGGACGTGATCAAGGAGCAGATTGAGCGCTTCGGCTTAAACGAAGAGGACTACTCCTGGTATCTGGATCTGAGAAAGTACGGCGGCACCAAGCACGCAGGCTTCGGTTTGGGCTTTGAAAGACTCATCATGTACGTCACCGGTATGACCAACATCCGCGACGTGGAGTCCTTCCCCAGAACCACCGGCTCTGCAGAGTTCTGATAAAAAAGCAAGGATTTCCCTTCAAAATCCCTCAACCCTACCAGGTTGAGGGACTTTTTTTGTAAAAAAGGAGAGCTCACCTTATTTTGTTCACAAATCCTTCACAAAAGTATGCAATACTACCGTTACAAATATATGTGAGGTACTCCATTATGAAACGCATTCTTTCCCTTACGCTCGTGCTGCTGATGCTCCTTCCCATGGCGTTCAGCGCACTTCCCCAGCTTTCCTTTGCCGAAGCCATTCAATTGGTGGAAACCACCGACGGCTACGACGGATCAGTCTATTATAGCAACGGTATCCGTAAAAAGTCGGACGGCTCCATCCTCTTCTGCCCCTATTTAAGCCAGCTGCGGGCAAAGGTGGACGCCAAGGAGGCAGACCTTGGCGACTACACTATGGAAATGACCTTTATCCAGCTGTCCGAGGAAAACGGCGAGGAGGTACACACCTTCGACACCGTTCACGCCGCCATCAACAGCAGTAACGGCTTTTATCAGGACGTCTACTTAAAC
>JAGBIB010000027.1 GCA_017935195.1 Clostridia bacterium | reverse complement strand
ATGACATATCCGAAGCGTACAAGTCTCTGCACTATTTATGATTGAACCGCCGTGTACCGATCGGTACGCACGGTGGTGTGAGAGGACAGCTAATCAAGTAATGGTTAGCTTCCTACTCGATTGCTTTACAACGGATGGTTTTTGTGATATACTAAATCTGTAATAATGTTTACTGTTTGGTGACGGAGGACAATATGAAAAGTAAGATTTTAGCGATCGTCGGTTGCGTTTTGCTGGTATGTGTGCTTTGTCTGCCGGCATCCTGTGGCGACAATAGCACGAACGAAAATCCCGCAATCGGCGGCGAAAGCACACATGTCGAAACACAGGCGAGCGAGGGACTGGAATACGAGCTTTATAACGATGTTTCGTACATTGTCATCGGCATTGGAACCTGCAAGGATAGGCAGATCATCATTCCCCAAACCTATAAGGACAAACCCGTTTCTGCCATTGCAGATAACGCTTTCAAAGATTGCATCTACCTCAGATCTGTAAAATTTCCAAATAGTATCACGAGCATCGGATCCGATGCATTCTCTGGATGCAACAGGCTTACAAACATCACCATTCCCGATAGCGTTACGAGCATTGGATCTAAGGCGTTTTTCTGCTGTTCCGAACTTACAAGCTTGACCATTGGCAAAGGTGTCACAAGCATTGGAGCTGGGGCGTTCTTCTTTTGCACTGGACTTACAAGCATCGACATTCCCGACAGCGTCACAAGCATTGGAAATAGCGCATTCCAGCATTGTTTAGGACTTACAAACATCACCATTCCCGACGGTGTCACAAGCATCGGAAATTGTGCGTTCGAAGGTTGCACAGGACTTACAAGCGTGACTATCGGCAGTGATGTCACGAGCATTGGAGAGAGTGCGTTTAGGTATTCCGGTCTTACAAGTATCACCATTCCCGACGGTGTCACAAGCATTGGAGGTTGGGCGTTCGAGTTTTGTTCCGGACTTACAAGCATCGTCATTCCCGATAGCGTCACGAGCATTGGAGTCTGTGCGTTCCGGTTTTGTTCCGGACTTACAAGCACTATCATTCCGGACAGTGTTACGAGCATTGGAGTCTGTGCGTTCGACCATTGTGACGAGCTTGCTGACATTTGGTGCGAATCTTCTCAACAACCTGTCGATTGGGGTTCAGACTGGATAGGCTACTGCCCCGCCACCGTTCACTGGGGCAACACTTGGGAATACGTTGACGGCGTGCCTACGCTGAAATAACAAACTAAAAAAGAGTTGCCTTACGGCAACTCTTTTTTGCTGTTTTTAGTCCTTCGGAAGCTTTGGGAAGACGGTCACTCTCACCTTTGCCGCACCGTAGGGAACGAGGGTGATGGTCTCTTTTTGGCCAAGACCCTTTGAAAGCAGAGCCTTTTTGGAGGCGGGATAGCGGGGAGTGAAGGTGAACTTGCCCTCCTTGCGCTCTCTTACCCAAGGACGGGTGTAAAGATTATACACCGGCTCGATCACCTTTTTGCGGGTGATGCGCCAGGAATGCACCTGTCTTGCCTTTACCTTCACGGTCAGCGGGGCGTCCTCCAGACTCCAGGGACGGGTGGGCACGGGCGCCTTTTCAAATTGCAGTCCCTCCTCGGGCAAAATGGCGTAGTTGAAGGGCTTGTCGGGGTAGATGTTGTAGGCAGGGAAGTCCTTGGAGGAGCGCTCCTCTGTTTCATCGATCCTGCGGTCACCCTTCATGCCGTAGGTATAAAGCAGTGGGCCCTTTTCCACGAACTGTCCGTCCTTGCCCCAGTCCTTTACCTGCAGGTCGGAGGGCAGGTCGAGGGTGATCAGGTCGCCTGAGGCGAAGACCTTTTCCACCGCTACGAAGCCGTTTTTGGGCGTTACGTCCAGCGGCTCGCCATTATATTTTAACGTTGCTTCCTTGCACCAGCCGGGGATGCGGAAGAGTACCTTCTGCTTTTTGGGCGCATCGGTCTTGAAGAGGAAGCGGATCTGATCCTCAAAAGGATAGTTCGTTTCCTCCACGATCACCAGCTTGCCCTTGCCTGCACCGATGCTGACCTCGCACGGTCCGTAGAGCGCGGCAACCAGCGCTCTGCCCTTTTTCATCCACATACGGGCGCAGTAGTTGGGCATAAAGCGGTTCACGTTGCCCGCACAGCACTCGGTTCCGGGGTTGGGGCGGTAAGAAAGCCATTTGTCGCCTTGCAAAAAGTCGCAGTGGTTGGAGGTGCGGTCCAGCACCACCTGATTTAGGCAGGAGAAATACTGCAGAGCCTTGAAGCGCTCCTCCACCGAGCCGATGCCCGCATTGAAGATGCATCTTTCGATCTTGTCGCCGTATTCGCCCTTGCCCGTTGCCATCAGCAGATAGCCCAGCGCCCAGGAGTGGTCGGTCACGTCGCAGGTCTCGTGGGCTTGCATATAATCGTTGTCAAGCAGGAATTCGTCAGAGCAGTGCAGTCCGTCGGGCAGCATCTGATAGCGGTCGATCTTCTTGTACGCCTTGATGACGGGGGCGAGGTATTCCTATTTGCCGGTGCAGGAATAAAGGATGGCGCCCAGCTTTCCGTATTCGTTGTAGGTCACGCCGTGGGCGTACGCCTTTTTGTTGGACATCTGAGCCGCGGCACAGTTGTCGTCGCGGCACTGGGCGTTATAGTCGGCAAAGGCCTTTTCCGCAAGAGCAAGCAGACGCTCGTCTCCGCTCTTTAAGTACGCCCAAAGCATGATTTCCACGTTGATCACGTCTCTGCCCGTGCCGTGTCCCCAGTCGCCCTCAAGATAGTGGCGGCAGACGGCGTCAAGCAGGCTCTTGTCGCCCGTTGCCGAGTGCTTTGCCATCAGGGCTCTGAAAAAGACCACGTGGGGCCAACGGTTCCAGCCGTCCGAGTCCTTTAAGAGCTTGGGTCCGAGATAGCCGTCGGGGTCGGCGTTGTTTAAAACGTAGTCAAAGGACTTAGCCGCTCTGTTTTTCAGCTTTCTGTCGTCAAGAAGCTCGGCAAGGCGCTCCATACCGTCAAGCCAATAGCCGGTCTGTTCGTAAGCCCACCAGCCGGGGTTTTCGTTTGATTTGGTGGTGTCCACGTCAAAGCGATCCCAGCCCACTCTGTCAAAGGGGTAGCCTGCCACCTCCAAGTGTCCGGTCAGTCCGTCCCGCTGATCCTCCAAAAAGGCCTTCAGCCATCCTTGGGGTCTGATCTTTCTGATGCCGATCTCTTCAAATTTTCCATAGTATTTTGCCATAGCATCCTCCGCAAAGAAGCGCACGCTTCATTCTTTGATTGCAGAATAGCACTTTTTGTCCTCCTTGTCAAGGGGTATTACAAAATTGCAAAAAAAGAGGGCTTTTGGCATCTCAAACTCAACTACCGTTCAATTGACAAGGGGCGGACTTGATGGTATACTGAAGTCAGAAAAAGGAATGGGGGGGCATGGTATGAACGAACCGAACATGGCGCTGTTGCGGGAAAGAATGAGACGGGAGGACGCCTGCCACAAAAGGGCGCGGAAATATAAGATTTTAAACGGCATAGTGATCGGGACGTTGTTTGGTTTGTCGGTGATCTGTCTGTTTTTGCCTCTTTTCTGGCTTTGGCGCATCCTTTTGTGCCTTGCATGCTTTGGAGCAATGATGATCTTCGAGCTTCTTTTGCAAAAAAACGTGACCGAAATTTTGAATTACGAGCTTGATCCCCCGTGCTATCACAGGGTGATCGACGAGCTGCAAATGAAGAGCAAATACGGCACCGAGGAGATGATTGCGCTGGTGGCAGAGGGACGGCTTGCGCAAGCCGTTGCCTTTGCGGAGAATAAGATCCCGCAGATCAAAAACAAATATATCAGGGAGAGTTTGCGCTACGATGCGCTCAGGGCGTGCTTTCGGATGGGTGACCTTGAAAGGATGAAGGGCATTCTTCTGGATTTCGAGCGGGTCTTTGCCGAAGACGATCCCCAAAGAACGCTGTTTTCCCTTTACGGTGCGTACGTGTCCACTATGCGCTCCTTCCTTGAGGGAGACTATCGGTCTTGTATGAGCTACAAAGGGGCAAGTCTTGCAAAAAGCGGCAGACTGACGCCTTACGCGAAGCTGACTCTTGACTACGCCCACGGTGTCTTTTGCTATTACGGCGGCGAAACGGAAAAGGCGGGCGGCGTATTTTTGAAGCTGCAAAGCGAAGCACCGCTGACGGTGGAGGGCAGGCTTTCTGCGGCATTTCTTGAAAGGATGACAAAGGAAGAACAGGGAGAGGAGCACGCTTCCCTTGAAGAGATCTTCAAAAGCGCCTTTTGCTGATCCCGATGCCCATTCTTGACAAGTGAAGAGCTTCGTGCTATACTGAAAAAAAGCAAAGGAGCAGGCGGCATGAAAAGGCTGAAAACGATGACTTGTCCCAAAATGATCAAATGGATGGTGCTTGAAATAGGTGGCGTTCTTATGTTGCCCGTTATGGCGTTTTTGTTGATGTTGGGCTTTGATTTTGATAGATGGTCTTTGATCGTCGGTATTGTATGGTGTATCATGGCAGGTGTGGCGGTCTTTTTTCAGTATCCCATGTGGAAAAGAGTCTTCCTTCCCGTGACCTTAGACGGGCAGGGGATAAAAAACCGTTACTGCACTCTGCGGTGGCAGGAAATAGAGCGGCTTGATATTTCAGAGACCACTTACCGCACGCCCTTTCGCGGTGTGCCTGGCGGTGTTTCAATAGGAAATATGGGACTGATGATCTGTCTTTATCGGAATAGTGATGCCAAGGCGCAGGAATTCTATGCGTGCGCTTCTTTTTTTGAATTGATGTTGGGCAATGATGGTCAAAAACGGGAGCACTACCCCTTAAACGACCGCATCTTCTTGCCCTACACCGAAAAAACGGTGGCGATGATCCGCGCGCACGCCCCGCAGCTTCTGCAAAAAGAGGAGCGCTGAGAACTCAATAACAAAAAAACGCCTCACGGCTTAGCGTGTTATCCTTAACGGAGAACACGCAGTCAAATCCGTCTTCGACGGGTGAAATCCACCTCTGGTGGATGAAATCGCGTT
>JAGBIB010000026.1 GCA_017935195.1 Clostridia bacterium | reverse complement strand
TGCTTCTCTTCATCAGTAGCGTCGGGAACGTTGTTGGGGTTGTTGGGGGAGTTGATCCAGTTTTCCCAACCGATGTTCCACCAGGATGCGATCTTGATTACTGCGGGTCCTTCGGGAGCGGGAGCTTCTTCGATCTCTTCGCCCTTGATGGACAGCTCAGCGATGGACTTCCAGTTGTCGTTGTACCAAGCGGTAACCTGAACCTTGATGGCATCGGTTTCAACGTTTTCAACTGCAACAGTCTTACCGTCGATGAGAGCATCAACCTTGCCGATCTCAACCCAATCACCGTTTGCATCCTTGTAGGAGATGGTGTATTCACCGTGAGGATCAGTAGAGTCCTTCATTATACCTTCGTTCTTGGTTTCCAGATAGATCTCGGTAACCTTTACCTTGCTTGCAAGGTTTGCAACGATGTAGATATTCTCGGCACCCCAACCCCAAACGGTGTCTTCATCGCCGTCATAGAGGTTGCCAACGCCGCCCCAGCTTTCGCCGAAGGGGTTGGATTCGGGATTACCTTCAGCATTGAAAGAACCGGTAGCACTAATGATTACAGTACCGTCATCGTTGATGCAAGCATCATTTGCAACCAGAGCCAGATCCAGCATACTGCCGCCGCCGGAGGGAGCATTCTTGAACTCAACGCAGATGGTGTTTTCGCCGTTCTTCAGAACGGAGGGAGCAAGTACGGTATCAACGTAACCGCCGTCATGATAGCCGGTAGCGGTGAATACCTGTTCGCCGTTGATGTACACAACGGGATCTTCGTCGTAAATTACCGACAGAACAAGAGAGGTGTATGCGGAAGCATCTTCAACGGTGAAGGTCTTGCGCATATAGGTCTTGTGGCAAGCGGTCACAATGGTGTGGGTCATATCGCCGTGGTTGTGGCCGCCGGAGTAAGCTTCGCCGCAGATGGGAGCGTTCATTGCTTCCCAGCCTTCGCCTTCGCCGTCCTGCCAGCCATCGGGAGCAGTAGCGTCGGAATTGTCGTAGGTCAGTACCTGCCATTCGGAGCCCTTTTCAACCAGAGTGGTCTCTTCTGCGGAAGAAGAAACGGTCAGCATTGCAAAGGTGCTCAGAACGAGAGTCAGAACCAGTGCCAGTGATAAGAGTTTTTTCATGGGGGTGTCTCTCTTTCTTCGTTTTTTTATCTTTGTATTTTGTTCACAAAGACTATACTATTTATACCATATTTCAAGGGAAAATGCAATATCAAAACACAAGATTTTCAAAGTTTTTTTGAAGAATTTATTACCTTCGTTCACAAATCAAAAGGAAGGAGCGTTCTTTTCGCTCCTTCCTTGAGTACGATTGCTTCTTCAGGGATTATTCGGGCTTGTTTTCGGGTGCCACCACCGCAATACCCAGCGCCTCAAGATCAGCGGGCTCTGCGGGGGAGGGGCACTGAGACATCAGCTCGGAGGCATTCTGCACCTTGGGGAATGCCACCACGTCACGCAGGGTGTCCGCGCCGCACATAATCATAGCAAGTCTGTCAAGACCCATACCCGATCCGCCGTGGGGAGGTGCGCCGTACTTGTACGCCTCCACAAGGAAGCCGAACTTTCTTTCGATATCCTCGGGGGTCAGTCCCAGCGTCTTGAACATCTTTTCCTGCAGCTGCCAGTCGGTGATACGGATGGAGCCGGAGAGCAGCTCGGTGCCGTTTAACACCATGTCGTAGCACTTGGCTCTCACCTTGCCGGGATCGCTTTCAAGATAGGGCAGGCACTCGTCAAGAGGCATGGTGAAGGGGTGGTGCATGGCATCCCAGTGCTCGGTCTCCTCGTTCCACTCGAAGAAGGGGAACTCGGTGATCCACAGGAAGTTGTATTTTCCCTGAGGGATGATGTCCAGCTTCTTTGCAAGAATGGTACGAAGTGCACCCAAAACGGGTAAAACCACCTTGTTCTTGTCTGCGCAGAAGAGGGCAACGTCGCCCTTTTCCATACCAAGAGCGGTGGTGATGGCGTCAAGCTCCTCGGGAGTGAGGAACTTGCCAAAGGAGCAGTTGGGCGCTTCGTCCTGCCATCTGATATAGGCAATGCCCTTGGCACCAATGCCCTTGGCGTGCTCGATGAGCTTGTCGATCTCTTTTCTGGTGAGCGTTGCCGCAGCGTTCTTTGCAACGATGGCACGAACCGATCCACCGTTTTCAAGAGCCTGCGCAAACACGGGGAATGCAGAGCCCTTGACTACTTCGGAAAGGTCGTTGATCTCCATACCGTAGCGGGTGTCGGGCTTGTCCGAGCCAAAGCGGTTCATGGCGTCGGTAAAGGTCATTCTCTGCATGGGCAGAGTGATCTCTACGCCCAAAACCTCCTTGAACACTCTTGCGATGAAGCCTTCGTTGACGCCCATCACATCTTCCTGGGTGGCAAAGGACATTTCGAGGTCGATCTGAGTAAACTCGGGCTGTCTGTCTGCACGGAGGTCCTCGTCTCTGAAGCAACGGGCGATCTGAATGTAGCGGTCAAAGCCCGAAAGCATCAGCAGCTGCTTGTAGATCTGAGGAGACTGGGGCAGGGCGTAAAAGGAGCCCTTATGCACTCTGGAAGGGATGAGGTAGTCACGTGCCCCCTCGGGCGTGGACTTGATCATCATAGGCGTCTCGATCTCGTAGAAGCCGTTTTCGTAGTAGTATTCTCTTGCCACTCTTGCAATATCGTGGCGCATCTTGATGTTCTTTTGCAGCTCGGGTCTCTTCAGGTCGAGATAGCGGTACTTGAGCGCCGTCTCGTCCTTGACCTTCTTGCTGTCGGAAACCTCGAAGGGAGGGGTCTGTGCGGCAGAAAGGATCTTTAATTCCTTCACGAAGATCTCCACTTCACCGGTGGGGATATTCTTGTTGATCGCACCTTCGCCTCTTCTTCTCACCACGCCCTTTGCCACCAGAACGAATTCTGCTCTGACGGTGAAGGCCTTGTCGAAGATCTCCTTGTCGCTTTCGGTGTCGAATGCCAGCTGTACGATGCCGGTGCGGTCACGCAGGTCGATGAAGATCAGAGCCCCAAGGTCTCTTTGTCTCTGCGCCCAACCCATCACGCAAACCTCGTTGCCAACGTCTGCCGAAGAGATCTGTCCGCAATAATGGGTGCGCTTATCCTGTTCGGTTAAAAATTCAGCCATAATTATACTCCAATCCGCCTTATCGGCGCATATTTTCAACTCATCCTTTTCATTATACCAAAAAACAAGGAAAAATGCAATATCGTCTTTAAAATTTACTTAAAAAAAGCGGATGCCGGGGGCATCCGCCAAAAAACAATGATCAGATCATTTTTTTCTGTAAAAATCAACGATGTACACGATCCCGCCGAGAAGCGATATCGCAAAGAAGATCAGAAGCTCTAAGCAGGCAACGATGTTGTTCATGCTCAAAAGCCCGAGGTTGGGATTAAAGAGGGTCAGGATCCACTGGGTGATGAGTAAAACAGACATCACAAGCTGAAAATGGGGAAAGACCGCCTTGAAGATCTTGAAGAATTTATTCATTATCGAATGCTCCTTCCTGAGGCTTTTCGCCCTTTAATACCTTGTCAAGGGGAATGTAGACGATATCGCTGATCCCTCTGCCGTTTTTGTAGGGCTTGTTTACCACCGCCTGCTTTCCGTCCTCGGCATAGGTCATCACCGCAGACCTGCCACCGTCCAGATTGTAGGCGACGGTGCAGCCTTCGTTTACCATAATCTCTGCAAGCTCGGGGAAGGTGGCGCCCTTGGAGTAGCCCACGTCTCTGCCGTCAACCATCACGAAAACGTAATGTCCGGGTCTTACCATTCCCATGGCGGTGCGGGGATGCTCTTCTTCAAGGTCTGAAAGATGGGAGCCTGCGATGTTGAATTTCTTTTTTGGGGTTCCATCCTCGTCAAGCAGTGAGGGACCGAAGGTCCACGCCTGCCACACCCCCATATTCACGATGTCCTCGATGGTGAGGTAGTCCCGCTTTTCTACGATGCGCAGAGTGCCGTCGGCGCAAAGCACGCCGATGTCGTTATAGGTGCGCAGATCGTCTCTGTAGAGATAGCCGTTGCGGATGATCACTCCGTCCTTGGACATACTGAAGGTGTCGCCCGTGATGGCAAAAAGAGCGTTTACGTCCTTGGCTTGGTTCAGGACGGGACGGTTTTCCACCTCGTTTTCTTCGTCCACCGAAACGTTGGTTCTAAGGACCTCTGCGCTGACCACGAACAGATCCGCGGCATAGAAGGTGATCTTTTGGTCGCCCTGACCCAGCTCGTTTTTGGTTAAAACAAGCTGCTTTTCGTCATCGGCAAACACACCGATAACCTCTCTTTCGGCATCGCCCTTTTTGCCTGAAAGCACCAGTGTTTTTAACTGCTCCTCCGCATTTTCGCCCGTGGCGGGAAGAACAAAGGAGGAAAAGGGGACGCTATGCTCCACATAAGTGCCCACAGCAGTAACGGGCAAAAAGACGAAATAGCCTGTTAAAAGTCCGGCTAAGACCAAGAGACATCCAAGGTCAATAAGCAATGCTCCCCAAAGAGGGAACCGTTTTTGCGTTGTTTCCAAGGCAGACCTCTTTTAGCCCTTGGCGCGCTCTTCAGCGGCAAGAAGGGTATTCTTCATCAGCATGGTGATGGTCATGGGACCAACGCCTCCGGGAACGGGGGTGATGTAGGAGCAGAGAGGCTCCACGTTTTCATAGTCCACGTCGCCGCAAAGCTTGCCCTCTTCGTTTCTGTTGATGCCCACGTCCACCACCACGGCACCGGGCTTGACCATATCGGCGGTGATGAATTTGGGCTTACCGATGGCGGCAACCAGAATGTCTGCCTCAAGGCACTCTGCCTTCAGATCGGCGGTTCGGGAGTGGCACACGGTAACGGTGCCGTTCTTTTCAAGCAAAAGCAGGGCAAGGGGCTTGCCAACGATGTTGCTTCTGCCCACCACTACGCACTTTTTGCCCTTGATCTCCACGCCGCTTCTGACCAGCATCTCCACAACGCCCGCAGGGGTGCAGGGAGCGAGGGTGTAGTTGCCGGTGGTCAGTCTGCCCACGTTTACGGGGTGGAAAACATCCACGTCCTTTTCGGGGCTGATGCGATTGATGACCACGCTTTCCTTAATGTGGCGGGGCAGGGGAAGCTGAACCAG
Organism: Clostridia bacterium; assembly: GCA_017935195.1. GTDB lineage: Bacteria > Bacillota > Clostridia > Oscillospirales > CAG-272 > UBA11512. The sequence continues at coordinate 14,543 of JAGBIB010000026.1, read as the reverse complement.
AATGCCGTCGATCTCGCTTCTGCCGTTTAATTCATCGATGACTGCAAGCAGCTCCTCCTCGGGGGTCTGCTCGGGCAGCTCGATAACCTCGGAATACATTCCGCATTCACCGCAGGCGCGGTGCTTGTTTCTCACGTATACCTTGGAGGCGGGATTTTCGCCCACGATGATCACCGCAAGACCGGGCAGGCGGCCGTTTTGTTCTTCAAACTGCTTTGCTTTTTCTGCAATTTCTCCTCTGATTTGTAAGGAAAGCTCTTTTCCGCTGATAATGGTAGCCATACTTGTTCTTCCTTTCACTTGTTCGTTTTATCGTTTGTTCATTCTTCGTTTACTGTTCGGGATCTGCGGTTTCGTCTTTTTCCGCAGTGGGCTCTTTGACGGGGTCTTCGCTCTCCCCGGAGGTTTGCTCCTTTTCAGGCGCTTGCTCTTCGGCCGGTGCCTCGCTTTCCGCCTTTTCCTCGGAGGCAGCTACTCCATCAGCCTCAGTCTGCTTTTCTTCGCTTTGCTCTGCGGTTGTGGATTCTGCCGCCTGACCGGTCACCTCGGCGTATCTCTTGGAGCCGGGGTAATAGGAGGGCAGGGAAAGGGCAGGACTCTTGGGTTTGACGGTGAAGACGATGATCAGTACCGTACAGACCACGAAGCAAAGGAATCCGATGACAGAGGAGATACGCAGGCTCTGAGAGCCGAAGGTGATGTCGAGGCTGTCCTGGCGAAGCAGCTCGATAAAGAATCTGCCAAGACCGTACCAACCGAGATACATCAGTGTGATCTGACCATCGAATTTTTTCTTTTTATAAAGCAGATTGATGAGAATAAAGCCGATCAAATTCCACATCGACTCGTAAAGGAATGTGGGATGCACGTAAAAGGCCCCCGAGCCGTCGGCGCTATGAGAAAGACCCATTCTGAAAAGACCTTTATAGGGCGCACCGAAAGCCTCACCGTTGCAGAAGTTGCCCCATCTGCCAAGGCTTTGTGCGATCATTACGGCGGGGGCGGTGCAGTCCATGAGGCGGAGTATCCGCATTTTTTTGATCAGGCACATGGCCACTACCGCAAGAGCACCACCGATGATGCCGCCGTAGATTGCAAGTCCACCGTCCCAGATGCGATACCAGTCTGAAAGCTTGAAGCCGTCAGCGGTGAAGACGTAAAAGAGTCTTGCACCAAGCACGCCCACGGGAACCACCACCAGTACGCAATCCAGCAGATCGTCCAGATTGTACTTCCACTGCTTTGAGCGATAAGCTACATACAAAACAGCCAAAACGATTCCCAGTGTGATCAGAATTCCGTACCAGCGAATGCCGTTTCCGAGAGGAATGGCTACGGGGTTCATTTTAAACCAGTTGATACCAAGCCCTTCAAAGGACATATAGAAGGACTCCCCGCCGCTTGCAAACTGAGGCGCAACGGAGGGATCGTAGATCAAGCCGATGCTTTCAAAAAACGACAGGATTGCGTTTAGGATTGCGTTCATTGTTCATTCTCCTTTTTTGATGGATAGGGAAGCAGACGGCATTTGCAGATCCGCTCCTTTTTCAGTAGTTCCTTTGCCAGATCGTTGACCTCGTCAAGCGTGATCTCGCTTAAAACGGCGGCATAGTCGATGCCGTCACAACCCTCCAGCGCATCGCCCAGATAGAGCGTGGCACACTCCTCGGTGGAATTAAAATCCTCAAGATGCTCGGCATAGAGCACCCTTTTGCACCGCAGGAATTCCTCGTTTTCAAAGCCGTTTTTCAGGATGCTTTCGATCTTTCGATCAAAAAGGGCAAAAAGGCTTTTGGGGTCATAGCTGTCGGCAAAAAAGAGGATATGTGCAAAGCCGGCACGGTCGGAAAGCTCGAAGGAGGGTTCATCGGGAACGAGATTTTCCTCCTTCAATCTGCCCACGAAGTCGGCGGCGGGAGAAAAGAGTGCCTGTGCCAAAATGCACATTGCCGCAAAGCGGCGTGTCCGCTCAAAGGCGCTTTTGCAAAAGGGCGGGACCTTGATGCCGATACCCACCATGGGGGTGGCGATATCACGGTAAAGACGAACCGATCTGCGCTTGCAGGAAAGCTCCTCTTTTTTATAGCGCTTTTCGGGCAGAGGGGTGTCGGGCCCTTTAGGCAAGATGCGGTCGAGGATGGCGTTTAAAGCATTCAAATCACAGCTTCCGCAGATGGAAAGCACCATGTTGTCGGGGCGATAGTAGCGGTTATAAGCATCATAAAGCCGTCTAACGGTCATTTTTTTGACAGAACCGACACTACCGCAGATATTCTCTCTCACGGGACAATCGCTGTAAATGCCCTTGAGCAGGGCATGGTAGAGGGCATCTCCCGGGTCATCCCGATACATATTGATCTCTTCGATCACGATGCCCTTTTCTTTTTTTACGTTTTCCTCGGTAAAATAAGGGGTAAATACGCTTTCAAGCAGGATGGCAAGTCCCTCTTCCACCTGCTCGGAGGCAGAAAAGAGATAGCAGGTGCGCTCGTGGGAGGTGTAGGCGTTGGCGTTGGCAGAGATCCTTGAAAACTTCAAAAAGGTGTCCTCACCGTCCGGGTTTTCGAACATTTTATGCTCCAAAAAATGAGCGATCCCGTTGGGCAGCGGTGCACCGTTCACTTCAAACTGCTCGTCAACCGAGCCGAAGTTCACTCCCAAAACCGCATAGGTGTTGCGAAAGCTCTTTTGTACATAGAAGATGCGCAATCCGCTTTTGTGGGTAAAGGTCAGATACTCCTCATCAAGGGCATCAAAGCGAATACGTTTTTGCTCATTCATGGGAAGGACCTCCTTTCCGACCGTCCAACAAAAAGACGGTATCGAGCATCAGCGCTTCTGCGCAAGCGACGATCATTTCTTTGGTCACCGCTTCTACCCTTTTGGCCATGTCGAGGGGGGCATCCTCTCTGCCCGCCAGCCTTCTTCTCAAGTACCATGCCTCAAGATATGCGGGACTGTCATAAAGGTCCTTGTAGGAATTGATCAGCGCTTTTTTTGCAAGATAAAGCAGATCATCGGAGAATTCTCCCCGCTTCAAACGCTCGATCTGCTCAAGGATCGCTTGTTTTGCTCGTTTGGCATTCTTTCTGTCCACGCCCGCACTGATGATGAAGAGTCCCTTTCCCGTTTCGGAAAGCGAGGAGCAGTAATAGCAAAGGCTCTCTTTTTCTCTCACCTCGGTAAAGAGCAGGCTGACGGGCGAATCGGAAAGGATTTCCTTCATCACCACCTGAGCCGCATGAAGGGGATGGCAGAGCGTGATCTCTGTTTTATAGCCCAGACAAAGCACGGATTGCTGTGCCAAAGCCGATTCTGTTTTATGTACGATGTCTCCTCTCTTTTGAGCGGGGACATCGGGGGGAACACATCCTTTTTCGGTGAACAGGGGAGAAAAGCGCTTGACGATCTCCTCTCCGATCTGCTCACCGTTCTTTCTGCCGAAATAGTAGATCTCAATCGGGGCTTTTTCAAGGATGGTGCGGTAGTAGTCGTAAAGATCGCGGGCAGAGGTGTTTTGCAGTTCCTTTTCGCTTCCGCCCAAGGGAATGGAGAAGGGATCTCCTTCACACATAAGCCTGACGCACTGCTTGATGGCATAACGTTGCTTGTTGTTTTTTTCAGCGTTCAGATCGTCGATGCGGTTGCGGATCTGATTCTGAAGCTCCCCTACGGGAAAGACACCGTTCTCAAGCTTGGGCTCAAGCAGGCAATCTCTTAAAAAGCCGAGGGCGAATTCCTCCGTGCCAAAGCCGTCGGGAACATAGCGGTCTGAAAGCCAGCTGACAGCAAAGGGTTGGATGCGGGTATCACCGATACGAAACATTCTGCAGGCAAAGGAGGTGTTATATGCCTCCTCGAGGGCTCTGTTGAGACGCACGCTGTCGGGATACCGTGCATTTGCCTGCGATATGACGGAGGGAAGCAGTGCCGAAGCGCCCACCTTGATCAGCTCGGAGGGGCAGAGAAGGTTCAGAGAGAGATATTCACTTTTAAAGCGTGTTTCTTCAAAGGCATTCAAACGAATCCCCTCTTTTAAGATCATGCTGTTCATGATGGATCGTCCCTCCTTTCGGATTGCATGATGTGAAGAACATTCCTCATTACATTCTACACTATTTTTTCCTTTTTTGCAATACCATTTTTACGGTATGGCGACCTTTATCAAAGAAAAATCTGTTTTTGGAGGGTTTTCCGTCAAGAAGGAGCTCTTCTTTTTCTGAAAGCTCTGCCGTAATGGTGTAAACCGTTTGTTTTTTTGAAACGGTCAGCGTAAAGGAGGGAAAATCCCCACATAGGCGTGGGGCGAGGGAAAAGCTGTCCTTTTCCTCCCGATAACCCAAAAGGACGTTCAACAGAGCCAAAAGGTACCATCCTGCAGAGCCTGTATACTGGCTCCATCCCCCTCTACCCTCAAATCCGTCGGCGTAATAGACATCTCCTGCAAGACAGTAAGGCTCAAGGGCATAGGGCGCATCTTTTTTCATCCATAAATTGATGGGGTTGATTCCTTTTATCACCTGATACCCCCGCTCATGCTCTCCCGCTAAAAGGAGCCCCATTGCTCCCCATACTGCGGCATGGGTATACTGTCCGCCGTTTTCTCTGAAGCCGGGGCAGTAGTCGGCAAGATAGCCGGGTAGAGGGGACTCTCGGTCGTAGGAGGGGGTAAACAGTCTGAAAAGATCGTGCTTCTTTACGAAAAGGAGCTCGTAGGCCGTGTTGATGGCTTTTTTTGCAAAGAGGTCGGTTGGATCGAGAAAGACGGCAAATGCTTGGGGCAGCAGATCGATCTTGCAGTAAGGACTGTCCTTAGATCCGAGTGGGGTGCCGCAAGGAAAAAAGGCGCGAAGATATCGATCGTCCTCCCGACAGTGGGCAAGCAGGGCATCAGATAGCTCTTTTTTGAGAACTGAAAAATGTTCTTTGTCCTCTTGCTTCAAATAAGGGGTCATTTTTTGAAGGCAGAGAAGGAAAAATTGCGTCAACCAAACGCTTTCTCCTCCCACGGCAGACAGTCCGTCGTTCCAATCACAGCTTCCCATCAGGCAAAGTCCTCTGCCGCTGCGTCTTTGCTCCGCCAAGTGTAGCGCACGAAGCAGGTGATGGTAAAGCGATTCCTTGCGCTCTGTTTTTTCAGGGCGCTCATATCTTTCCTCTCCCTCCTTCAGGGGAGGGGAAGAGAGATATGCGATCCGCTTGTCAAGGACCTCATAATTCCCGGTGTGATCCAGATAAACGGCGGTTGCAAAGGGAAGCCAAAGAAGATCATCGGAGCAGTGTGTGCGGATGCCGGCATCGTTTTCGGCTTGGCGGTAGGAAAGAGGATGCCACCAATGCTGAACGTCTCCCGCATAATATTGGTGTGCCGCACAGCGGTAAATCTGTCTTAACAGCAGGTCGGAATGATGCATCACCAAGGAAAGCGCATCCTGAAGCTGATCTCTGAAGCCATATGCACCGCCGGGTTGATAAAAGCCGGTGCGTGCAAAAAGACGCACTTTTCGGATCTGGTGGGGCAGGAGACCGTTGAGATAGAGAGAAAGCGGCAGATCGGGGCAGTCGAGGGTAAAGGGGGCGCAAAATGCCCGTTCCTCGTCGGCATATCGGGCGTACGCCGAAAAGGCATCTTCTTCGGTGCGGAATCGACTCTTTACGTGATAATAGCAACGGTCATTTTTCAGATTCACGCTTCCAAAGAGAAAAAGAGCACATCCTTGTTGACCTGAAGATAAGGTCATATGGGTATTCTGTTCGGAGAGATACATTCCGAAATCGGCAAATTCTCGGCCTGCGCTTCGCTTGAAAAAGCGGGTATCACCCACGTTTTTTTCGCAAACAAGCCCGTCCGGAAGCTTGGAAAGGCAGGGAATAAGGCGATATTCCAGAGAAAGGGAGGCGTTGACGGGAGCACGGTTTAAGATCTTTAACGTGACGATCTTGACAGGCAGGCGGTCATCTACCCCAACGTAGAGGTGATAGTCAAACAGATCAACACTGCCTTCATAACGGGCAAAGCCTCGGGTGAATTCAACGTGATCGGCGCAAGCGGCAAGATCGTATGCACCGCTTTTGCAGGATAAGATCAGTCGTTCACCGCAAAGTCCCCGATCTTCGCTTCCGGAAAAGGGGGTGAGTCTGCATTCGCCGCTGTTTCTGAACCAAGTGAAGCCGAGTGAACGATCGGTCACCAGCGTGCCAAACTGGGCACCGGCGTAGATATAAGAATAGGGAGCATAGGGCTTTCGGCAGGGATTGGGCAAAAAACGTTCCTTTTCAAAAACACCGCAGGGCAATTCCGTAACGAGTGCTTTGCTTCTTTGAAGATAGGGCTTTTTGGAAGTTCTTGTGATGGGCATCTGCTTCTCCTTTTCAAGACATGAAAGAAAAGCCTTCTTTAGTGATGGGAATACGCAATCGTGGCCAATGAAGAGAAAGACTGTTGAAAAGGAAGGCAGGATCCCCTGTGCTTCTCTGTCAAAAAGCAGATGAACTCCCCCCTTTCTCCCCATAAGTCCTCTGCCGCTGACTCCGTCGATAAGGGCACAAAGCTCCTTTTTACCCATGGAAAAGTAGCTTTCGCGCTCTGTACGAAGAAGGATCATATCGAAGAAGATGCCTCCCGAATGCAGGTAAGCGTGGGCACGAAGCAGATCGGAAACAACTCGTTTTTGACTTTCGCTGAGAGGCTCTCGGGGCAAAAGAAAGGTGAAAAGGGGCAGATCTCCCGAGATACCGTAGCTCCAGAGCGCATTGATGGGATAGCAAGGCAGATCGGTTGCAGAGGAGCGCCGTTTCAAAATTCCTTCAAGAAGCATGGAGACGTAAAGACAGAGCGTTTTGGACGGCAGGGTATGGCCGGCTTTTTTTATAAAATACCGTTTGTCAAAACGAAGGGGCTCTTGTCGGGCGTTTGGATCCTTGATGAAGGTGATGAGCTTTCCCCTCACCTCGTTTGCTGAGCTGCCGGCCATGAGGATCAGATCTCTTTGCCAGCGCTCTTTTTTTGAAACGGTGCATTCAAGAAGAGCAAAGGGCTTACGGCATGGGCCTGTTTTTTGGTTTATCGCCATGGTGAATGGCTGTTCACCTACCGCTTCATCGACAGCTGTTGCTGTAAAGCTGAAAGCGGAGGTCATGGTAAAACCCAAATAGAGCGGAGGCTGTTCTTTTCCCGCACAGCGTTTTTTAAAGAACAGAATGCGGTTTTTTTCGTCAAAGAAGCTTTCCACGGAAAGCCCTGCATAGGCAGGGTGGGTGAGGAATTCGCTTTCGGCGCTCAGTGCCAGAGGAAAGAAGAAACGCAGCAGCTCTTTGGGACTGTTTTGTATCGGATCTTCCGATGAGGAGGGGGAAAAGGAGAGATGAAAAAGAGCACCGTTTTCTTTCAAAGGACAGATTTTCAAACAGGTCTTTCCCTCAGTTCTTGTTTTCTCATAGCATAAAACTGCTCCGTTAAAGGAAAACCTTTCCGCTAAGAGGTCAAAGTGCCCTTCCTTTGTTCCGACAAGGATCTCGGGAAAAGGGCCTTGTGAGGAGCAGGGAGGGGTGAGCGTGTAACGGTCGTAGAGGAGTGAGAGCTTTCTCTCGTCGGACGCAAGGATCCGAAAAGCACCTTTATAGACCAAGGCATTTTCCCAAGATTCCTTGTGGGGAGCGGAGAAGGAGAAAGAAAAACTATTTCTTTGGGGTCGTTTTTCTGATATTTGGTAGATCTTGCTGATTCGGGCATCTGCCGGGATGTGCTCAAGAAGCAGTTCTCTTGCCGCATTCATTTGCGGATCCTTCATTGTTCTTTTAACGAAGCAGTTTTTGTTGTAGGCATTTGCGATTGCGGTTATACTCATGCCCACGTGATGGGACATATAGGAGCGGATCACAGCGGTTCCTCTGCCCACTCGGTCGGGAGTAAAATCAATGGCCTCGTAAAAGCCGTAACCACCATATGCGCCCAGTTCTTCGATGTTTTTCAAATTTTTCAGAGCGGATGATGGGGAAAGACAGAGAGTGAGAAAGGAGGCGTAAGGCGCCAGAACGTCATGCTTGACTGTAATCGGATCCAAGGCCAAGCTTTTTGAGCCAAAGGCACGGTATTGGTAGTTCATCATGCCGTCAAAGGCAAAATAGCAGGATTCCGACCTGCCCCAGATCCCCTCGGTTCTGTCCTTTTGTTGCTCGTAAAGGGCAAAGCACAACGCCTCATAAAGGAGGGTGTTTTCTTCAAGAGGCAGAAAAAGAACGGGCATAAAGTATTCAAAAGCCGTTCCCGACCAGGAAAGAAGACCCATGTGGCCGTCGCTGACGGTGATCGGTCTGCCAAGAGCTCCCCAGCTTTCGGTGGGGATACTGTGCGTGGCGATAGCGTAGTAATAGGCAGAGCGTGCCTCGCTTGCCAAAAGATCGTAGCAGTTTTCACTTTGCTTGTCCTCAATGGGGTCATATCCTATGGCAAGAAGACCGCTTTCCTCGCTGTAAAGAAAGGAAAAGTCCATTTCGTTCAGCAGTTGTTCTATCCGTTTGATCAGCTCCTTTTCCGCAGGGGCATCGTTGTCCAATCCGTTTTTCAGCGAAAGAAGGGCCAGTGCCAGATTGCCGCTGTCAACGGTGGAGATATAAGGCGTGCCGATGAGATCGAGGGAACGAGTGTCGTACCAGTTGTAAAGATGTCCCTTGTACTTTGGGAGTGCTTGGAGGGTGTGCACGGTATTTTTGATCCGTTTAAGCATTTCTTTGCGGTCACGCAGCTCCAGATCCCACATAGCCATGCAGGAGGTGAGATAAAGGGCGATATTGGTAGGCGAGGTTCGCTCGGCAAGACGTGCCACGGGAAGCTCTTGATAATTGTCGGGAGGAAGATGGTGGGTCTTTTCCGAAACGAAACGCTCAAAAAATAGAAAGCTGTCCTCCGCATAGCGAAGGAGTCGTTTCTTTTGCCGTTCTTTCAGGTCTTTTTTATATAAAAAGGGCCTTGAGAGAATGAATGCGATCAAAGGATGAACGATGGCGAAAAGACCAATCAAGCGTACGGGTCCTCCTTCTGAAAAAATGACCATTAGTGTGCCGATCAGTGAGGAGGGCAGGGCTTTTTTGAAATAGAGTGCGGGAAGCACGAGGGGGGATGCGTTTTTGTATTTTTTCTCTCCCTCACTTGCGGTCACCCATTCAAGAAGCTTTTTTCCTGAAAACAGTTTTCTGTAAAGCACTCTGATAAGGGCATCAAAGGCAAGCTGTTCGTCATATGCCAAAGAGCAGAAGGAAAACAGGGTGCGGCAGATGCTTTGCCATACTCCCTGCATCACGTTTGAGTAAAAGCGTCGGGATGCATGGCGGAATGTTCTGACGACCGTCAGACAGAGGGGAAAGAGCAGATAGGCGAAGGAAAAGAAGAGAAAGACGGCACAGGTGGATTCTTGCAGGAGGGTGGAGAAAAAAAGTGCGGCAAGAGCAAAAATCGGAGTGAGCAGGCGGATGACGTTGGAGACGATCATGAATTTTGAAAGCTTGTCGATGGGGTTTTTGATCCTTGCTTCTGCACTCAGAACATGAGGAAAAGCGAAGGGAAGTGCCTGAAGATCGCCGCGCATCCAACGGTGCTGTCTTGAAAAATAGGATAATGCGGTAGAGGGGGCAGAGTCGGTCAGCGCAAGCTCTGAAAGATAGCCGCACCGAAGACGTGTGCCCTCCAGCAGATCGTGGCTTAAGATCTGTCCTTCGGGGAAGGCCTGATCGATCACTCTGTAAAAGACATCCACGTCGAACATTCCTTTTCCGCAAAATGTCCCTCTGCCGTATACGCTTTGGTAAAAATCAAACAGGGCATTCCGATAACTGTCAAAACCCCCGCTTCCTGCGTGCATCAGGGCAAAGGGGGAGCGGGATGCAGAGGAAACCGAGGTGACCATACGCGGTTGGATCACACCGTATCCGCTGACCACCACACCGTTTTGAATGATCGGTTTGTTTTCGGGATGGCGCATGACCGAATACATGGTCTTGATCGCACCCATGCGCAGATCTGTATCTGCATCCAGCGTGAGGATATAAGAAAGGGAAGAGAGAAGCTCTTTTGATGCTACGATCCTTCTGAAATCGGTCTGCTTTCCTTTACATAAGCGCACCAACTGGATCAGTGCCCCTCGTTTTCGCTCCCAACCCATGTAGATCTTGTCAGCGGGATGGAAGCGGCGTTGACGAATGAACAGACAAAATCTTTCGCCATAGAGACGATTGAGCGCCTCGATCCCCTCATAAGCCTTTTTTTCTAACATCTCATCGGTAGGCTCTTCTCCGCTTCTGCTGTCCTTGAAATCGGCAAGCAGGCCGAAATAGAGGTGATCGTCGGGGTTTTGGTGATACATGATCTCCAACCTGCTTATAAGCTGCTCAATTTCGGAGGGGGAGGTGAGAAGCGTGGTGATCACCGTAAGGGTGGGATGCTCTACGGTGGTGATCCGTTTTTTAAAAAGAGGTGTAGGCGGTACACTCAGCGCAGCAGCGGCAAAGATCAATTCAAAGCTCAGCGTCAGAATGGGAAAGAAAAGCAGTACGGTGGGCAGAATACCGCAACAGATCAGGGCGACCGACGTTAGGATCAGGGGGATCGTGACCAACAGAGCTGTAAAGTAGCGCCGCTTGGTCCGCTCTTCTCCCACAAGAAAGGAGCGATCCATGGTGGTTGCGGCTGCAGAATCACTGATGCCGTGTTTTTTAGCGTACCGATATACCGTGTCCCGAATGGCTTTTTGCGTTTGCTTGTCGCTTTGCGTGTAGGAAAAAAGATCTCGTTGGGTTAAGATCGCATGAACAGAGGAGTATTTCAGATAGAGCTTCTGCTGATCCAACTTTAAATAGCCTTCAAAGAGAAGGAGGGCGGTGTGTAGATCGTGCCCTTCGTCCTCGCTTTCATCTTTTTTATGGGTCAGAAAGAGAAGAAGGGAGAGGGGAAGCAGGTCACCGCAAAGATGGAGGAGCTGATCTGTGGGATGGGATTTTGAAAAGCTTTCATCCAAAATCGTTGAGAGAAAGACCTTGGCGTTTTCCTCCTCGTTGTAATGCTCCATGTCCTTTGCAAGCGTCCTTGCAAAGGCTTGATAGCTTTTTTTACGAAGCATCGGATTTTTTACCGCACGTTGTGCGCACTGTATAAAGCGATAGTTCTCTTTCAGGAGAGGATGGCGCTTCAGCGTTTTTTTGAGCAAGGAGTTTCCGATCATCTGTATGCCTTTCTTGGTTGACGGGTTGATTTGTTTAATCATAGTATCCTCTTTTGTTTGAAAAATATACAAAAAAGGAAAAACGAACCTATTGAAAAAGGGCTGTCTCAAACAGTCATGAGACAGCCCTTGGCAAAAAGAATGAGCGTTTTAGTCAAAAAGGATCATTCACAGAAGGGACAACACCCTTTTGAGGAGCTTGCGGGGAGGACGGTTGACAGCTCGTATCGCTCCCCCAGCTCCCTTGAGGCGACCACAATGCGATGTTCGCTTTGGAAGCTCTTGGAGAGGGGGACTTTAACCACCGGCCCGTGGATGCCCAGATAGACGCAATTTGTTTGGATCAACCGACCGTCATCTGCTCCTGAGGAGGAGAGATAGGTAAAGTCGTGGCATCCTCCAAGAACCTCAAAGGAAAGGATCGGGTGCGTTGATCTTTTCAGATAGGCGCGGGAAAATTCTGCGACCGTCAGATCTCCAAAGGAGAGCTCTTGGTCTTTTTCCAAGATGATGACCTTAACTCGATGCTCCTTGGCGATGCGTATAAGGCCATCGTAAATCGTGCGTTCCTTTTGGTTTATCGGAGAGGTCAGGTAAAGCCTTTCGGGATAATAATTTTGACAAAGGTGAGTGAAGGTGTTCAGATGCCGCTGATGATAATGGGTCAAAAAGAAGCAGTCAGGGGTAACGTCACCCGTTTTTTCGTTTAACAGAGCCAAGGAGAAGGACATGGCTTTCTTACTGCCGTCCGACAGATCTACCACAAGGCTTTCACCGCCCTCGTAAAGAATCATCAGATCGTTTTTGTTGCTTGTTTCGGTTATGATGGCAGGCGGATCAGTGTAAGGCAGAAAAAAGCAGAGGGCGCAGGTGGCAAGATATCCTGCACAAAGAAGGATGGCCCAAGGCTTTTTCTTCTCGCAAAACAGAAAAAGAAGGGTAAACAAGATCAAAAGCAGAAGCGGGATCCAAAGAAGGGGACGTGCGGTGCTGACCAATCCATCCTTGACATAAACAGCAATACTCGAAAAGGATGCTGTAAAATCACAAAGCCGTTCAAGCAAAAAGAAGAGAAGATCGGAGAGTAACGGGACAAAAAAGAGCAGCATGGCAAGGGGAGCAAGATATAGAAGCGCTGAAATAAGGGGAGCAAAAAGCAGGGTGGCGATGGGTGAGAGGATGCTGATGCTGCCAAAGGTCTGATAAAGAATGGGCAAAACGGCGATCTGCGCTCCAAGAGAGACGATCAGACTGTTAAAGACGGTACGAAGCAGCTTTTTTGGGGCCCTCTCCTTCAACCTTTTGCGCATTAAGAGAGGGGATACCGTCAGGATCCCCAAGGTGGCAAAAAAGGAGAGCAGAAAGCCGGTGTCCATGATGGCATAAGGTGAAACCAGAACGATTACGCCGCCTGCAAAGAGAAGGGAGGTCTTGCTGTCGTTGTCTTCGTTCACGATATTGGACAAAAGAAAGACCGAGAGCATCAAGCCTGCACGAACGACCGAAAGAGAGAAGGAGCATAGCGCACAAAAGAGGAAGAGAGGCAGGAGTAAAATGATCGATCGGACCTTTAAGGGAATGCGGAGCTTTAAAAGGAGAAAGGTCCATAGACCAAAGAGTACGGATAGATGAAGCCCGCTCACTGCCAGCAGGTGGGAGATGCCAAGCGTTTTGAAATCACGCTTCAGTTGGGGTGAGAGATCGCTTTTGTCCCCGATCAATACCGCCCTGACAAGAGCGGCCGATTCGTCGCTCAGATATCGCTGAATATGATCCTTGATTCCGTCTTTCAGCAGATGGAGAGGATAGGAAAGGGTCAGCGATCTCTGCTCTGTCACCGTCACCTCATCGGGGACGAGTTGGGCAAAAACGCCTTTTGTGCGGTAATAGGATCTGCTGTCAAAAGAGGGATCAGTGCTCTCGGGAAGGATGAGTGTTCCGGAGGTATCAAGCTTTTTAAAGAGTGCAGGGCTTTCCTCGGGGGAGAAGAGCACAAGGATCTTGACTCCAAGCATCCTCTTTCCGTTGAGCTTGTCTACGTGCAAGAGATAGCAGTTTCCGTAATCGCTTTCGTAGACCGCTTCTTCTGCGTATCCCTCCAGCCTCACCTCAGCGTTGGATGAGGCAAGCTTTTCCACCTTTTTGTCATATAGATCATAGCAAAGAAAGGAGGATGCTGCGGCGGTTGCGCCCAGCGCAGCTAAAACGGCCAGCACTGCAAAAGCCTTTTGAAGGCGCTGAAGCTTTCTCGACAGGATGAGAAAGAGCGTGAAACAAAGAAGACCGATAAAAAAGACGCAGATCTTGACAGAGCCTTGAGCAAAGAGAAGAAGAGCGGTAAAAAGCATCAGAACACCGCAGGAGGTGCCAAGAGGTCTATCTGTGATCAGAGCTTTCAATTTTTTCAAGAGATGCACCTCCTTTGGTGATCAGGTCATTCATGAAAACGAACAGCGGTGCCTGACATACCGTCAAGCACCGCCAAAAAGTTATTCTGCAACGGCATCCTTCAAGGACTTTCCTGCCTTAAAGGAGGGAACCTTGCTTTCGGGAATAGAAATGGCTTCTCCGGTCTGAGGATTCTTTCCTTCACGGGATGCACGGGTCTTTACGCTGAAGGTGCCAAATCCGGTGATCTGCACTTCATTTCCCTTGGAAAGCTCTTCGGTCACTACTGCCAAAGCACAGTTGAGTGCGCTTTCAGAATCTTTTTTGCTGAGTCCTGATTTTTCCGCAATGGCGGAAACAAGTTCTTTTTTTGTCATGATTTTTCCTCCGTTTATATGAGTATATATGTTTGCTTTAGAATCACATTGCCAAAGTTTTGCTTAAGTATTGTATCATGTTTTTGCCAAAATTGCAAATAGTTTTTTAACAATTTTGAAATTTTGTAAATACTATACAAAAATCATGATAAAAAATCGAATCAGGCACCCTTGAATTTGTGCATCATGCACAATTTGAGAGGAGATAGCAAACAGGAATCGCTCTTATAGAACCTTGGAAAGGAAACTCTTTAAGCGCTCGCTTTTGGGAGAATTGAAGATCTCGGTGGGTGTACCTTGCTCCACCACTTTTCCTTCGTCCATAAAAATAACTCTGCTGCCCACTTCCTTGGCAAAACCCATTTCGTGGGTAACCACCACCATGGTCATACCCGACTTTGCAAGATCCTTCATCACGTCCAGCACCTCGCCCACCATTTCGGGGTCAAGGGCGGAGGTAGGCTCGTCAAAGAGCAGTACCTCGGGATTCATACAAAGGGCTCTGACAATGGCAACTCTCTGCTTCTGACCGCCCGAAAGCTGCGCGGGATAGGCGTCCTTTCTG
>JAGBIB010000025.1 GCA_017935195.1 Clostridia bacterium | reverse complement strand
GCAAAGACGCTGGTGGGCAGTGCCCCCGCCTCCATCCGCCACTATGCAGAGCTGCGGGGTATCGGGATCATCGATATCTGCCGTATTTTCGGTATGGGCGCAGTAAAAGAGTCGGAAAAGTTGGATCTGGTCATCAATCTGGAGCATTGGGATCCCGACAAATACTATGACCGCATGGGTCTGGAGACCGAATACTGCGAGATTATGGGCATCAAGGTGCCGCAAGCAACCATTCCCGTCAGACCCAGACGAAATCTTGCCATCATCATCGAGATTGCCGCAATGAACAACCGTCAGAAGAGGATGGGCTACAATTCGGCAAAGGAATTCAACGACGCCATGCTCCGTCAGGCAGGCGTGGACCCCTCCCTCTATTCTTAAAACGATTCTTAAAGCCAAAGGTGCAGACTCAAACGAGTCTGCACCTTTTTTCTTTTTTCGCGTATACTGTCATCGAAGAACCCCGTTCTTCGAATATGAGCGAACAAAGGACGATACCTATGGCTTATTTTAACTGCGCAAACACCACCCGCAACGTCTCCTGTGCAAGCGCCACCGCAGGTTGCTCTGTGAACAGCGCTTGCGACCGCGTGTGCGAAAACGATAGCTCCATCGAAAACAATACCAATTCCTCCTGCACCTGCGAGGACGTCTGCGCAGAGCAGAGTGCCCCCCAAGGCTGCCCCAACGATTTCACCTGCTCTTGTAACGGCGAAAGCAACTCCTTTCAGGATTGCGGTTGCTCCTGTCCCTGCGGGGGAAGCTGCCCAAAGGATCAGCTCAAGAGCGTTCTTCTGATCGTTGCGCTGGTGCTTTTGCTCATTGCGCTTTTATAGTATACGGGCAGGCTCTTCACAATAAAAGAGCCTGCTCTTTTACGGTGACCGCGTGACTTCCTTCCTTTTTCAAAAACATCAAAGCACATTATTTACACTTTTTTCACGATTGAGAAAACCTTTTTTGTTCAAAACTATTGCATTTATATCATTTTTGTGGTAAAATACAAGGGATCTCTGCCCGCGCAGACGATTGTTTCACGGAACGAAAAAGAAAGGAGCCTTAAACATGAAGAAGCTGATCTGCAAGGTTGAATACGATACCGAGACCTCCGAGCTGATTTTCAAGAAGACCGTTGGTGCATTCGGTGATGCTGACGGATACGAAGAAAGCCTCTACAAGACCGAAGGCGGCAAGTTCTTCCTCTACGTAAACGGCGGTGAAGAATCCCCTTACGCAAAAGAGGATATCAAGCGTATGTCTGCTGCAAAGGCAGAAGAGTGGCTGGCTGCCAACGCTTAATCACATAAAAAAGGAGATGCCCGAGGCTTTGCCCCCGCATCTCCGTTTTTTATTGCCCTTCGGGGCTTTTTCTTTTTCTCCCAATTCAAACCGTCTGAATTTCCGACGGGTTCTCTATCACGATCAGTCCGCCGTAGTCGGTCAGAGGGGCTTCCGAAAGGGAGAGAGGGGCGTAGCCCTCCTTCAAAAGAAAATCTTCGATCTCCCTTCCCTGCCCGTGGGCGTACAGATCCCCGAAAAACAGGACGGATGAGCCCACTACCGCCGACGCTCCCCCAATGAAGCCTTTATCGTAACCCGGCAGAGCGATGCCCTCGTTTTCGATCGTCAGAGTCCGCCCGCCAAGGGCGCAAATCGCCCGTGCGATGCCTCCGTCTGCCGTCACGGCAGCATCGGAAAGAAGGAGGGTGGCGCATTTGGCGTAGCCCTGACGGACGTGTACAACCTCCCTGCCCTCGGTCAGCGCTTTCGGGATGAAGGGGGCTCTTCCAATGATCCTCCCCTTATATAAAAGCTGATCAAAATGCAGGTCGAGGGGATATTCTCCCGCCCTCAGATCAAGGGGGACCGTCTTCACGGGAAGTGCCTTAAAAAGAGTTTCGTTTTGCTCGTAATAGTCCAAAAAGGTGTAAAGAATGCCCTTTTCTCCGTCATAAAAGAGGAGCAGGTCGGGGTGAGCGCACACGGGCGGCGGCAAAAGGGGGTGGGGCGGCAGAGGAAAAAGGGTGCCGTAAAGAGCAAGGGCATCCTGCAGGCTCTTGGGCATTCGGCCATCACAAAGCAAAAAAGGACGGATCGATGATCCATCCCTTCGCGTTTTTTGCGGTTTATGCACGCTCAACCTTGCCGGAACGCAGGCAACGGGAGCAGACGTACACAGTCTTGTGCGTGCCGTTGTCAACGATCTTTACTTTTCTGATGTTGGGCTTAAAGGTTCTGTTGGTCTTACGGTTGGAGTGAGACACGTTCAAACCAAAGGTAACGCCCTTGCCGCAGAGTTCGCACTTTGCCATTTTGAGACACCTCCATTTATAGTTCACTTGGGTAGTTTTACACTCACGAAGAATATTATATCACATCTTTTAGAAAAATGCAATACCTTTTTAATTTTTTTCTGTTTTTTTCTTCTTGAAAAGATCTCTGATCAGATCGGTCTTCCGCTCTTCTCTGTTTAGAAGCCGCTTGATGTTGGCTCTGTGCAGCCACACCAAGCCCACAGCAAAGAATACTGCGCAGATCATCACGATGGGCGAATCGGGATTGCCCATGTTGTGGATGGGACTGATCTTCCAAGCGCTGTCCACAAAGACGGGAAGCAGACATCCTGCAATTACCGAGCCGAGAGACACATACTTGGTCACCAAAACGATCGCCGCAAACAGCACGATGAGCAGTAGCGCCGCAACGGGCTCGAGGATCAGCATACCGCCCGCAAGAGAAGATACGCCCTTGCCCCCCTTGAACTTGAAGAAGCAGGGGAAGGCATGTCCGATCATACAGCCCGCCAGCGCAAAATAGCCGCATCCGTTTCCTGCAACCATCAATCCGATCAATGCCGCCAAGGCAGCCTTGCCCGCATCACCCACAAAGGTGATGATTGCCGCCTTTTTGCCGTGTACTCTCATCACGTTGGTCATGCCAGCATTGCCCGAGCCGTGGTTGCGCACGTCGTCGTTGCACATCTTTTTGGAAACGACCACACCGAAATTCACGCTTCCGATAAAGTAAGACAGCACAAAACAGATGATCAGTGCCACGGGATAACCCACAGCAGGCAGTTCCGCCGTTTCCACAATGTAAAGCTTGCCATCCATTCCCTCAGCCACAGCTTCGTCCCATGTTCCGAAAAACTTGGTTACCAGTCCTCCCTTTTCACAAAGGGTGATATAGCCGTTGACAAGTCCCATAAATCCGGTGGGCTTTTCCTGTCGAATGGCATCTTCAATATCGATCGAGGGAGCTTCGCTCTCCTTTGACCCTTCCGCTTCTTCGCTCTTAGCGGCACTTTCCCCGCTCACGCTCTCTGTCGAACCCTCAGGGGAAATCTCGCCCTCTGTCGCAAAGCCGGCAAAGGACAGCGCAAGGATCAGCATTAAAGAAAGCAGGATCGCCGCAATACTTTTCCTTTTCATCATATTCAAATCCTCCGCTTTCGTAAACGAAAGTATTCCTTTTGCAGGATCCAAAGCCGATCCCGCTTATTTTTCCTCACCCTTTTGACGGATGATCAGCTTAATGGGCGTCCCCTTGAAGCCAAAGGTCTCCCTCAAGCGATTTTCAATATAACGTCTGTAGGAGAAGTGGAACAGCTCGCTGTTGTTACAGAAAATAACAAACTGAGGGGGTCTGGTTTCCACCTGAGTCATATAGTAAAGCTTGAGATAGCGTCCCTTGTCGGAGGGAGGCTGTACTCTCGCTACCGCATCGGACAAAAGATCGTTGAGCATACCCGTGGTGACACGCATGGCGTTTTGCATATTCACATAGTTGATCAGCTCGTAAAGCTTCTCCACCCGCAGACCGGTCTTTGCCGAAACGAAGATCACGGGAGCGTAGTCCATATAGGCAAAGTGTCTGTAGACCTCTTTGGTGAACTCATTTACCGTGTTGTTGTCCTTTTCGATCAGATCCCACTTGTTGATCACGAAGATGGACGCCTTGCCCGCCTCGTGAGCAAGACCTGCGATCTTCTCGTCCTGCTCGGTCACGCCCTGCTCGGCGTCGATCATGATCAGGCAGACCTGCGCCCGCTCCACCGCCATCTTGGCGCGCAGAACGCTGAATTTCTCCACCCGATCCTCCACCTTGCTCTGGCGGCGGATGCCCGCGGTGTCGATGAAGACGTATTTGCCGTATTCGTTTTCCTTTTTGGTATCCACGGCATCTCTGGTGGTGCCCGCCATATCCGAAACGATCAGACGGTCCTCCCCCAGAATCTTGTTGATGATGGAGCTTTTTCCTGCGTTGGGCTTGCCGATCACCGCAACCCTGATCCATTCCTCATCCTCCTCTTCCTCTTCATTCTCGGGAAGAAGGGCTACCACATGGTCAAGCAGGTCACCGGTACCGCTTCCGTGGACCGCAGACAGGGCAATGAGATCTTCATCAAAGCCCAGCTCGTAAAATTCGTAAAACTCGGGAGGCATGGTACCCACGCCGTCCACCTTGTTGACAGCGGGGATCACCGGCTTGCCGCTTCTTTGCAG
Organism: Clostridia bacterium; assembly: GCA_017935195.1. Taxonomy (GTDB): domain Bacteria; phylum Bacillota; class Clostridia; order Oscillospirales; family CAG-272; genus UBA11512. The sequence goes on along the minus strand of JAGBIB010000025.1, from coordinate 6,825 downwards.
CATTCTTGCCACTTCCCTGTCGTCTGCCGTTACACCAACGGTGACATCAGTGATGAAAACCACCACATCCGCCATTTCAATGGCAAGCTCGGTCTGCAGACGCATATATTTGAAAATGGGATCGTCGGTCTTGGGCTCGATACCGCCGGTATCCACCATCATAAAGGCTCTGCCGTTCCAAGAGGTCTCGTAGTAGATACGGTCTCTGGTCACGCCGGGGGTGTCCTCCACGATGGCAACCCGCTCGCCTGCGATCTTATTAAACAGAGTGCTTTTTCCAACGTTGGGTCTGCCAACGATGGCTACAACAGGCTGTGCCATTCTTTTTTCCTTCCTTTTTTAAATCTTTGTGCAAGGCGCTCCCTCCTTTGCCCTTTAAAAGCAAAGCAATGCACCACCTCACGAAAGCAGTGTGCGGATAAAGGCAGCCCCCTCGCATTCGCAGTAGCAAACGGGCACGCCCAGCCGCTCCTGCACCTGTTTTGCCGACACGCCGTCAAGGAACAGATCGCCGTCCGCCCGCAGCATCACTGTGGGAAGCACCAGCTTTTCTCCAAGTTCCTTGCCCTGAAGCTGAGCGGTCAGGTCACCTCCGCATATAAGTCCTGCCACCGTCACGCTTCTGCCGAAGAAATCGTTTTCGATCTTATATACCCGAATGGTAGTATTATAGCATATTTTTTCGATTTTTGCAACAAGTCTTAAAAGATATTCGTACGCCGCCGCACCGGTTGCCACCGAAATCTCTCTCTTTTTGCCGATATCGTAGTCCTCTGCCAAATAGTCCAACTCGAAATCCACCTCGGTTTCCATCGAGGTCATCATCCCCACACCGTTTTCGATCTGAGGGTAGCCGTCATAGTATTCTTCGGGCGGCAAAGGTCTCTCTGCCTTGACATAGGCCTCGTCTGCCACGTAAAACATCCGCACACCGTGCTTTTTTTTGCACTCCTGCCCAAAAGCGTTGACCTGATCGATCAGCCGCTCGGCATCCTCTTTTTCAAAGGGCTCCAGAGGATAAAGACCGTCTCTGTGCTTCGTTAAACCCGCAGGCACCACCGAAACGCTGTCCACGTGGGGATAAAAGGCCTCTAACTCCTTCATGGAGCGGGCAAGCTCCTGCCCGTCGTTTAACCCCTTGCAGATCACCAGCTGGCAGTTCATCTGCACCCCGCCCTTCGCAAGCCGTTTCATCTGCTCGATGATCTTGCCCGCAAAGCGGTTTTTCATCATCTTCTCCCTCAGCTCGGGATTGGTGGTATGCACCGACACGTTGACAGGAGTAATGTGCATCTTCACGATGCGGTCTAAATCCTCGTCAGTCATATTGGTCAAGGTCACGTAGTTGCCCTGCAAAAAGGACAGACGGGAATCGTCGTCCTTGAAATACAGCGTATCGCGCATTCCGCAGGGAAGCTGATCGATGAAGCAAAAAACGCATTTGTTTCTGCACGAACGCTTTTCATCCATCAGGTAGCTTGCAAACTCAAGACCCGGGTCATCGTATTCGTCCTTTTCAATGGTGACGTCAAAGATATCCGCCCCTCTGTGCAGCTTCAAGGTCACTTTTTTCTCGGTGACGTAGAAGCGGTAATCAAGCACATCCCTTATGGGGTGACCGTTGATCTCAAGAAGCCAGTCTCCTGCCCTGATCCCCGCCTTTTGCGCTGCAGAACCCTCTGATACCGATACGATCTCTGCCATAGCATCCCTTTCCTGCCCGATCATCACTCCAAGGCACCGTTTGCCTTTGCGGGCATTTTGTCTTTACGAAAAAAACAGGGCGGAACTACTCCGCCCTTTTTTTGAAAGCAATCAGTCTTCGGTCTTTTCGACAATGGTCTTGCCTTTGTAAGAGCCGCAGTTGGAGCAAACTCTGTGATACAGGTTGTACTCACCGCACTTGGGGCACTTTACGATCTCGGGCTTTTCCAGCTTCCAAACACTGGATCTTCTCTTATTCTGTCTGGCACTGGAAACTTTTCTCTTAGGTACTGCCATGATGAACCTCCATTAATCACTTTTTATATATCTTAGTTATTTTTTGACAAGAATTTTGCAAGTCCCGCAAGTCTGGGGTCGATCTCCTTCTTTTCACAGCTGCACGGACCTTCGTTTAAGTCCTTTCCGCAATGCTGGCAAAGTCCCTTGCAGTCTTCACTGCACAGGTTCTTGGTGGGAAAATCAAGGATCAACGCCTCAAGCAGGGGCTCGTCAAGCTCAAGCATCCGATCTTCTGCAATGAGGTAATCGTCTCTGTCCTCATTTTCAAGGGTGCCTGAAAGGGCGACCGTCTTTTCAAAAGCCAAAGTAAAGCTCTTTGAGATGGGTGCAAGACACCGATCGCAAAGGGTATTGTAAGAAAGCTCCGCCGTGACCGTCAAGGCTATATAACCAGCTCTGTTTATAATCGTGCCAAGAACACGCACCGGTTTCGGGAAGGTGACGCCGTGAAATTCCTCTTGGATCGTGAGTGGGTAATCCAACCTGATCTCATCGGTATCGCCGCCTATGATCGGGGACAAATCAATCTTCATGTAACACCTTTACTCTGTTTTCGCAAAATGTCGCATATAGTATTATACCACCAAATTTCTATTTGTCAATACCTTTTTTGCATTTTTTCTCCTTATTTTTTGCTTTTTTTGCCCCTTTTTCAAAAAGTGTCCTCACACCGAAAGGCTATGCCGCAAAAGTGCCATGATCTTCTTTTCTTCCCTTGAAACCTTCACCTGAGAAAGGCCCAAAATTCTGCCCGTTTGCTCTTGGGACAGCTCCTTATAGTAGCGCAGAACCACGATCTGACGGTGTAAAGGATCGAGTGCATCCATCGCCTGCCTCAAGGCAAGACGGTCGGTTAACCGCTCAATCTCCTCCCCCTCTGCCGGCAGCAGGTCTTCAAGGGTTCCCTCCTCGTCCTTGCCCACCGCCTCGTAGATGGAGCGTACCGGCCCCGAAGCCTCCAACGCTTCCGAAAGCTCCTCCTGCCTCACCCCGATCAGGGCGGCAAGCTCGGAAATGCGCGGTTCCCTGCCCTCCTCCGAAACGATCCGCTCCCGCTGCCTCATGGCGTCGGAGGCGATCTTTTTCAGTGTCCTTGAAACCTTGATGGGGCCATCATCCCGAAGATGCCTGCGGATCTCCCCTGCAATGAGGGGGACGGCATAGGTGGAAAAGGCGGTTCCGTAGGAAAGATCAAAGCTCTTTGCCGCCTTGATCATCCCGATAGAACCGATCTGCAAAAGGTCCTCATACTCGGTGCCTCTGCCCTTGAAACGGAGTGCCACACTGCGCACAAGTCCCATGTTTTCATACACCAGCTCCTCAAGCGCTCCCTCTTTTCCCTCTGCAATATCTGCCAAAAGCGACAGATTCTTTTCCCCATCCGTCATTGCCTTCTTCCTTTCTCATCACGAAAGTTTTTTGATAAGCGTGACGGTGGTACCCTTTCCTACCGCTGTTTTCACCTTCATCCCATCGGTAAAGCTTTCCATAATGGCAAATCCCATCCCACCCCGCTCGCCCGAGGGGTCTGAGGTATAAAGGGGTTGTCTGCACCTTTCGGGATCGGCCATTCCGCATCCCTTATCCTTGATGCGAATGACCACCTTCCTGTCGGCAAAGCACCGCACGCTTATGTAAATGAGTCCGGGCGCTCTTCCTCTATAGCCATGTACCACGCAATTGGTCACTGCCTCGGATACCGCCGTTCTCAGGTCTGCCAGATCGCTTACCGTGGGATCAAATCTCAAAAGAAACGCTGAAACACACTGCCTTGCAAAGCCTTCGTTTTCGGATAGGGCCGGCAGGGTCAGTTCAAATTGATTTTCCGCTTTGATCATTTATTGTTCCTCTTTTCTCATTTTTTGTTGTTGCCTTGATTTTCGGCTATCCTTGGACTACATTGCTTTTTTTCACGGGAATCAGCCTGTTCACCCCCGCAAGCTTTAAAATCTTCTCAATCTGCGGAGTGGGATCCTCGATCTCAAGAACGCCTTGCATATCTCTGATCTTGGTGTAGCGCCCCAAGATCAGCCCCAGCCCCGAGCTGTCCATAAAATCAATGCCGTCAAGAGCGAGGATTACTCTTTTGGGTCTGAAAAAATAAAGATCCCTGTCCATCTGCTCTCTGACAATCGGTGCGGAATGATGGTCTATCTCACCGGTCAGCCTGAAATACAGTACCCCACCGCAAAATTCACTGCTCACCTTTGCCTGTTCCATTTTCTTTCTGTTCTCCTTTCCTTTCAAGATCCGAAAAAAAGTGCCGCGGGAGGACCCGCGGCGCCGCTATTGCGTTTTTAAAAAATAAAGCGGCACCATCCATATGGATGATACCGCTTTTACTATAAAAAGTTTGTCAAAAAAGGCAACTGCCTCTTTGATTTTTGCACTTTTATTTTACCCGTTACATCTTTGCAACAGCATCCTCAAGCTGAGAAAGCGTTTCCTTATACTTGACCAGCTTCGCCTTTTCGCCCTCTACCACTGCGGCGGGAGCTTTTGCTAAGAACCCCTGATTGGAAAGCTTTCCTTCAAGACGGGAGATCTCTCCCTGCACCTTCTTGATCTCGCCCGCCAGTCTTGCCTTTTCCTTTTCAAGATCCACCAGATCTCCCATGGGGATGAAGGCAGTAGCGCCTCCTGCCACGATCTGCACGGCGGAGCGATCCTCCACCTCGTTACAGTAGGTGACTGCAGAGGCAGACGCAAGCTTCTCAAAGAACTTGACGGTCTTGTCGTTATAAACATCCTCTCTTTCGGACACCACGTAAAGATGCGCCTTCTTGGAGGGGGGCACGTTCATTTCCGCTCTGCGGTTACGGATGGCACGGATCAGGTCGATGAGCTTCTCCATTCTCTCCTCGTCCTTGGGGAAAGACAGCTGCTCCTTATAGGCAGGGTATGCGGAGATCATAATGCTCTCTGCCTCTTCTCCCTTCAGGGTGGGCAGACTTGCAAAGATCTCCTCTGTGATGAAGGGCATAAAGGGATGCAGCAGCTTCATGATGCCGATAAGCACGTAGCCGATGACATTCTGCGCCACCAGATTGGACTTGCTTCCCTTGTCGGCAAAGCGAGGCTTCAACAGCTCGATATACCAATCGCAGAATTCGCTCCAAACGAAATCGTACAGCTTTGCAAGAGCAATGCCCAGCTCGTAATGATCTAAGTTCTCGCAAACCTCCTTCGTGACGGTGTTCAGTCTTGAAAGGATCCACTTGTCCTCGATCTCCAGATCCTCCGCCTCGGGCAGAGCGATCTCCTCCAGCTCCAAGTTCATCAGCACGAAGCGTGCGGCGTTCCACACCTTGTTGTTGAAGTTTCTTGCCGCCTCAATCTTCTCGTCGGAGAAGCGCATATCGTTTCCGGGGCTGTTACCGGTGGCAAGGGCAAAACGCAGTGCGTCTGCACCGTACTTGTCGATGATCTCCAATGGATCAATGCCGTTGCCCAAAGACTTTGACATCTTTCTGCCCTGCGCGTCTCTGACAAGACCGTGGATGAAGACCGTTTCAAAGGGTCTTTGATCCATCATTTCCATGCCCATCACGATCATACGGGACACCCAGAAGGGGATGATGTCGTAACCCGTGACCAGAGTGGAGGTGGGATAGTAGTAGCCGAGCTCCTCGGTCTTCTCGGGCCAGCCGAGAGTGGAGAAGGGCCAGAGGGCGGAAGAAAACCAGGTATCCAGCACGTCGGATTCCTGTCTCATTTCCTTGCCGCAGCAGGGGCAATTCACGGCGCTTTCGCGGGAGACCTCCATCTTGCCGCAATCGTCGCAGTAGAAGGCGGGGATACGGTGTCCCCACCAGAGCTGACGGGAGATACACCAGTCGCGGATGTTGTTCATCCAGTGCAAATAGATCTTGGAGAAACGCTCGGGCTCGAAACGGATCTGTCCGTTTTCAACCACCTCGATGGCCTTCTTTGCAAGAGGCTCCATCTTCACGAACCACTGATCGGAGGTCAGGGGCTCCACGGTGGTGCCGCAACGGTAGCACACGCCCACGTTGTGCGCGTAGTCCTCCACCTTCACGAGGTAGCCCTGCTCCTTCAAGTCCTCTACGATTGCTTTTCTTGCCTCGTAGCGATCCATACCCGAATATCTGCCGTAGCCCTCCACGATGGTGGCATCGTCCTTCATCACCTTGATCTGCTCAAGGTTGTGGCGCTCGCCCACCATAAAGTCGTTGGGGTCGTGGGCGGGGGTGATCTTCACACAGCCCGTTCCAAAGTCCTTTTCCACGTATTCGTCGGCAACCACGGGGATCTCTCTGCCCACGAGAGGCAGAACCAGCGTCTTGCCCACCAGATCCGCATAGCGCTCGTCCTCGGGATGTACTGCCACGGCAGTATCACCCAGCATGGTCTCAGGACGAGTGGTGGCAACCTGCAGATAGCGTCCCTCTTGTCCCTTTACGGGGTAGTTGATGTGCCAGAAGGCACCCTTCTGCTCTTCGTAGGACACCTCTGCATCGGAAAGGGCGGTCAGACACTTGGGGCACCAGTTGATGATGCGGTAGCCTCTGTAGATCAGTCCCTTTTCGTAAAGGGAGCAGAAGGTCTCCTTGACCGCCTTGGAGCAGCCCTCGTCCATGGTGAAGCGCTCTCTGGACCAGTCGCAGGAGGAGCCGAGCTTCTTTAACTGATTGATGATGCGGCTTCCGTACTGTCCCTTCCAGTTCCACACTCTTTCAAGGAACGCCTCTCTGCCCAGATCGTAGCGGGAAAGACCCTCGGTCTTGCGGAGGTGCTCCTCCACCTTGATCTGGGTGGCAATGCCCGCGTGGTCGGTGCCGGGAAGCCAGAGGGTATTGT
>JAGBIB010000024.1 GCA_017935195.1 Clostridia bacterium | reverse complement strand
GGCTACGAACCGATTTGTTATCTCTTTCTGTCGTTATAAGGGTTTGGGCTTAGCCCATATTTGCGTTTGACTAGTCAAATGCGATGCTTGCACTTTGCTCAAAGCATAAATTCTCCGCTAAGGACATCACCCATTACCGTGAGGCGTTATTTAGTATCGTCAGTTGTTTTCTTTGTCGGAGTCCTTTTTGTCCTTGGATTTCTCCTTGTCCTTTTCGGCTTCCTCGTCCTCATCGGGCAGGATGGAAACAAGCACCGATTCCACTCTGCGGTCCTTGATCTTCTCCACCTTCACGTGCAGACCGTAGCAGTCCACCTCGGGCTGCGTGCCCTCGTCGGGAATGATCGCAAGACCGCTCAAGGTCAGACCTGCGATGGTTTCAAACTCCACGTCCTCGGGGAAGGTGATGGAAAGGGCTTCCTCGATCTCGTCAAGGATCACCGAGCCCTTGATCCGCCACAGATTTTCCGAAAGGAGCTGAATGTCGCTGCTTTCCGCAACGGGATCGTCGGTCTCGTCATAAATGTTGCCCACGATCTCCTCAAGCAGATCCTCCATGGTGATGATGCCTGCCGTGCCGCCGTATTCGTCCACCACCACAGCCATATGGATCTTGTTCTTCTTCATATCCGAAAGAAGGTTGGTGGCGTGCACGCTTTCGGGCACGAAGTGAGGGGCAAAGAGCAGCTCCTTTAGGGACTGCCTTGCGCTGAAGGGCTTGCGCAGATTCAAAAGATAAAGGCGGGTGCTGAGAATGCCCACGATGTTGTCGATCTCGTCTTCATAAACGGGAATGCGGGAATAGCCGCTTTCCTCGATGACCGAGAGGATCTTTTCCTCGGGATCGTTTAATTCCAGCGCGGTCAGCTTGGTGCGGTGTGTCAGCAGCTCGCCTGCGGTGGCGTCTGTGAACTCCAGCACGTTTTCGATCATTTCCTTTTCTTCCGATTCCAGCGCTCCGCTTTCTTCGCCGATATCCACCAGCGTCAGGATCTCGTCGTGGGTCATCTGATCCTCGTCGGGCGCCTCGGTGCTGATGCCGAAGAGCTTGACGAAAAGCTGAGTGAACAGATGGAATACCGCATATGCGGGTAAAGAGAGCAGATAGAGCACCTTGATGGTGCCGAAGCTCTTGTAGCGGGTGGTCTTTCTGCCGCGGGCGGTGCCCAGGGTGTCAAAAAGACGGCGGATGAAAACGATGTAAAAAAAGGCGTACGCCACGCCTCCTGCCAGCACGGCAAGAAGGGGCGCGAAGGGGTGTTCGAGCAATTTTTCGTTGATATCCGAAAGAACGCTCAGCGAAAAGGCACCGAAAAAGGCACTTTCCACCACCACCAAGAGCATCTGAGAGGACCAAAGGGCATCCTTTAACCGCTTCTCGCTCTTTTCAAAGAGGGCGCGCATCTTTTTTGCACCCTTGATCTTGTTTTCCTCATCGTCGCGCTCCAGCTTTTTGCTGTTCTGCGCTTCGACGTAGCCTCTTGCGTATGAAATGACCGCTGAAAATATAGCCAAAACCAAAATGAAGATCAAACTTCGCCAACTATCGCCTGACAAGCAAACTTCCCCCAATGGATTACAAAAATTACCGCAAAGCGGCGCATAATCGAAGGCATTATACACCCTTTTTCCCTTTTTGTCAACAGCTCTTTGAAAGTTTCAAAAAAAGTTTGTCTTTTGGGCCGTCTTTCCCACCCCTTAAGGGGTTACCGTCAGGATATAGCACCCCGTATTGTCATCGGAAATAAGGGCAGAGGAAAAGTCTTCGGGAAGGGTGAGACCGTTTTCCCCCCGCTGTCTGCAGAAGAAATAGCCCTGCGCCTCATACCACTGCCCTTCCTCCATAGAGAGGATATACTCTTCAAGGGTCAGTCGGTTTTTTTGAATGACCGTTGCGTGGGGCTGACCCACGTAGCGGATGTGCCAGGGCTCAAAGCGGATGCCGGTAGAGTCCTCTCCGTATACCGGATAGCGGATGATGAAGCCGTATTCGTGGCAATGGCTGTTGACGAACCGCCCTGCGGGCGATTTCAAAAAGCCGTCGCCTGCATAGTAAGCCACGTAAACGTCCACGCAAAGTCCGGTCTGATGCTCGCTTGCACCGGGAAGGGTTGCGGTGAGCGGATCCTCCAGATAAAGCTCCTCCTGCTTTTCGGGGGTGCGGAAGTGGCTTGAAACGTAGAGCTTGACCTGCTTTTCTTCGGTCACAGCCTCGGAAAGACGGGCGTACGCCTCCTTCATACAGTCATTCATCAGCACGCCGCTGGTCTTATACTCGGAAATGGCGGGGACGAAGTCCTCCTTTAAGGTGTATTCGGTGTTTACGAGCATCATGCTTTGGTCAAGGCTGACCCGCTCGTCCTTCAGCCAGTCCTCAAGGCTTTTGGTAAGGGGAGAGGAGATCTCCCCCTCCTCCACTCTGATCTGTCTTTGAAAAAGCCCCGTTCTTTGGGCAAAAAGGAAGAGATGGTGCTCGTTTGCCGCAAGAAGAAGGATGCCGCCTGCAAGCAGCAGTGCGGTAAGGGAGCAGAGGAGTGTGACGAGCAGGGCTCTTCTTTTTTTGACTTTCCGATCGTTCATAAATGCCTCTTTTTCTTTCAGTATACTTTATATCCGTTATATTTCGTATTCGTGTCGGAGCTTATGACGTGGGGGCGCTTCCTCCCCGATCTCTATTATACCACGGCTTTTGCTCTCCTTCAAGAGAAAAAACGAAACCGCCTCTCTTTTTTGAAGAGAGGCGGTTGGTCTGTTAAAAAGGTGTTTGGGGATTTGTTCCAAATGCTTTTTGGTGTATACTGTTTTGTGAGGATTTTTTACAGAACTCTGTCCTCTACTTCCTTTACTGCCTTTTGGAGGAACTCCTCTGCCTTCATCACGCCGGCGTCGCCCACCTTGCGGTCGCGGACAGCCACGGTGCCGTCCTCCACTTCCTTTGCGCCGATGACCAGCATATAAGGAACCTTGGAAAGCTGTGCCTCTCTGATCTTGTAGCCGATCTTTTCGGTACGCTCGTCGATCTCCACGCGCAGTCCTGCCTTCTGCAGATCTGCCACCACCTTTTCGGCGTACTCGTGCTGATCAAGACCGATGGGCAGCACCTTAACCTGAACGGGTGCCATCCACATGGGCAGTGCGCCTGCAAACTTCTCGATGATCAGCGCAAGGGTTCTCTGATAGCATCCGATGGAGGTACGGTGGATGATATAGGGGTGCTTCTTCTGACCGTCTCTGTCGGTATATTCCATGCCGAACTTCTCGGCAAGCATCTGGTCGATCTGGATGGTGATGAGGGTGTCTTCCTTGCCGTGGACGTTCTTGATCTGGATGTCCAGCTTGGGGCCGTAGAAGGCAGCCTCGCCGATGCCGATCTTGTAGTCAAGACCGATGTCGTCAAGGATCTTCTTCATGGTGCCCTGTGCCTCGTCCCACTGCTCCTCGGTGCCGATATACTTTTCCTTGTTTGCGGGATCCCACTGGGAGAAGCGGTAGGAAACGTCCTCGTAAAGACCGACGGCCTTGAGCATAAAGATGCAAAGCTCAAGACAGCCCTTGAATTCCTCCTCAAGCTGCTCGGGGGTACACATCAGGTGACCCTCGGAAATGGTGAACTGACGAACTCTGATCAGACCGTGCATCTCGCCCGAGTCCTCGTTTCTGAAAAGGGTAGAGGTCTCGTTATAGCGTAAGGGCAGGTCTCTGTAGGAGCGCGCCTTGTTTAAATACGCCTGATACTGGAAGGGGCAGGTCATGGGGCGCAGAGCCAGGCAGTCCTTGCTATCGGGGTCGCCGATAACGAACATACCGTCTCTGTAGTGATCCCAGTGCCCCGAAATTCTATATAGATCGGGCTTTGCCATGAAGGGGGTCATGGTGGGGATCCAGCCGCGCTTTGCCTCCTCGTCCTCCACGAATCTCTGAAGGATGCGCAAAACGGTAGCACCCTTGGGCAGCATGATGGGCAGTCCCTGTCCCACCACCTCGGAGGTGGTGAAGTATTCAAGCTCACGGCCGAGCTTGTTGTGATCTCTCTTCTTTGCTTCCTCCACGGCGGCAAGGTGGGCGTTTAACTCATCCTTGGTGGGGAATGCGGTGCCGTAGATTCTTTGAAGCATCTTGTTGTTGGAGTTGCCCTCCCAATATGCGCCGGTGCAGGAGGTCAGCTTGAAGGAGCGGACGGCGGCGGTGGAGAAGAGGTGAGGGCCTGCGCACAGGTCGGTAAACTCGCCCTGACGGTAAAAGGAGATCTCCTCCCCTTCGTCAATTCTCTCGATGAGCAGCTCCTTGTAGGGTTCATTCATCTCTTTTACCAGCGCCAAAGCCTCGTCCTTGGGCAGAACGAAGCGCTCGATCTTCAGATTTTCGCTGACGATCTTCTTCATTTCCTTTTCGATCTTGGAAAGCTGCTCGGGGCCGAAGGTCACGTCCGAGTCAAAATCATAGTAAAAGCCGCTGTCGATGGCGGGACCGATGGTCAGCTTGGTCTCGGGGAAGAGACGCTTTACCGCCTGCGCCATAATGTGGGCGGCGGTGTGGCGGAAGACCTTTCTGCCCTCTGCATCCTTGAAGGTCAGGGGGAAGATACGGTCGCCCTCTTTTACGGGAGTGGTCAGTGCCACGGTGTTGCCGTTAACGTTTGCGGCAAGCACCTCACGGGAAATCAGCTCTGCTTCCTTGAGCGCATCATACGCAGTGATGGGAGAGGAGACTTCAAATTCCTGTTCGTTGATCAAAACTTTCATAATTATACTCCTTTCGGTGGATGGAAATGCTTGTTTTCTCCTTTTTTCGGGGCAAGAAAACAAAAAAGCCTTCCCCCGGACCATCGTCCGTCGGGGTGAGGCATCTTGAAAAAACAAGCTTCCGCACGGTTCCACCCGAG
>JAGBIB010000023.1 GCA_017935195.1 Clostridia bacterium | reverse complement strand
TTCGGTTAAATGAAAGCTTTATGCGCCGTTTATATAGTCGCTTTTTTTGCGAAAATTTTTAAGCTTTTCAAAAATTTTTCGGATTTTTTTAAATTTTTTCGGAGCGTCCTGCCGCACGCACCCGGTGCTGCGCCCTTGTCTAAGTGCCTTCACTATAAGTGCCTTCACTATATAAGTACGCTTTTTTCGTCGAACGTCACGCACTTCCCGAATTTTTTCGATTTTTTATTTTTTCGGAGCGGGCGGTGCCTTCAAGACACCAAAAACTTTTTTGAAGCGGTGGGCAAGAAAAGAGCAAAATCATTTGACAGAACGGGCTTTTGGGTGTATAATAGAAGATGGCTTTTTGTTTTTTTGCTCTGCAAAGCTCCGCAAGGAGGATATCGACGGTGCAAGGCCAATATACATATTTAACGTACGCATGAACCGCACACATTGACCGTACGCATTTTGAAAATACAGCCGCTTTGCGGCACACGAAGGAGGAGGGCAAAGCAACTGCCGCCTCCCGATAGAATGAGAGGTTTACTATGGAAAAGCAACTGTTAAAGGTGGCAAAATTCGGCGGAAGCTCGTTGTCCGATCCCCCCAGATTTCAGGGTGCGATCGACATCGTAAAGGGAGAGGAGGGCAGACGCTTCGTGGTGGTGTCCGCTCCCGGTAAGCGCTTTTCAGGGGACGAGAAGGTGACCGACCTGCTCTACGCCTGCTACGAGCACGCCCAGAACCACAACGACAAGAAATTTGAAGAGACCTTTGAAAAGATCAGAGCCCGCTATCTGACCTTGCGTGACGCTCTCTGTCCCACATACAACATTGAGGAGGAGCTGGAGGGGGTATACGCCTCCTTCAAAAGACGTCTTGGTAAGGACCACGCCGCCTCCCGCGGAGAATATCTTTGCGGCAGACTGATGGCGGCTTGCCTCGGCTATCCCTTTTTGGATCCCGCAGACTGCGTTTTCTTCAAGGACGACGGCTCCTTTGATGCCGAAAAGACCAACGATGCGTTAAGCACCCGATTAAGAGCCCTCGGAAGGGCGGTCATCCCCGGCTTTTACGGCTCCATGCCCAACGATACCATCCGCACCTTTACCCGCGGCGGCTCGGACATCACGGGCTCGCTTGTGGCACGGGCGGTGAACGTGGATCTTTATGAAAACTGGACCGACGTGGACGGCTTCCTTATGGCTGATCCCCGCATCGTCAAGGACCCCAAGGTGATGGAGAGCGTGACCTACAGAGAGCTGCGTGAGCTTTCCTATATGGGTGCGACGGTCCTGCACGAGGACTCGGTGGTGCCCGTACGTATGGCGGGTATTCCCATCGTGATCAAAAACACCACCAACCCTTCGGCAGCAGGCACCAAGATCCTGCCCCGCCGCGACGGTGACGCCCCCGTGATCACCGGCATTGCAGGCAGAAAGGGCTTTTCCGCCATCACGGTGGAAAAGGATATGATGAACGGTGAGATCGGCTTCTGCCGCAAGATTCTGGAGGTGCTGGAGGAAAACGACGTGAACTTCGAGCATCTGCCCACAGGCATTGACGGCATCAGCGTGGTTGCCCCCACTGCACAGCTGGAGGGCAAGCGGGCGAAGGTGCTGGACCGCATCAGCCGCAAGGCCAAGCCCGAATGCGCCTACATCGAAGACGAGATCGCCCTGATTGCCGTGGTGGGCAAGGGCATCAGCAGCAACTTAAAGGCACTTTCCACCATTTTTGACGCTCTCGCAGAGGCAAAGGTGCCCGTTTTGCTGACCAACCGTTGTATGGCAGAAAACAACGCCATCGTGGGTGTACACGAAAAGGATTTTGAAGAGGGCATCCGTGCCATCTACGCCGCCTTTGCAGGATGAACGACACCGTTTTCAATTTTAAAGCAGAGCGTGTGCCCCATCCCGATCTGTGGCAACGTCCGCCCGAATTCGATTTATGGGAAAGGCTGAAAGGGACAGCGCAGCCCATCCTCCTTTACGGCATGGGCAACGGCGGAGACAAGATGCTTGCCGTCCTTGAAAAAAAGGGCATTCCCGTTTCGGGGGTCTTTGCCTCCGACGGCTTTGCCAGGGGCAATCTCTTTCACGGAATGCCCGTGACCACCTACACGCAGGCAAAGGAGCGCTTTGGAAAATTCACAGTCCTTCTTTCCTTTGCAACCTCCAGAGACGAGGTGCTTGAAAACATCCGTCGCATCGCATCCGAGCAGACCCTTTTGATCCCCGACCTGCCTGTCATCGGCGAGAATCTCTTTGACTGCGCCTTTTTCTCCACCCATTTTGAGGAGCTTCAAAAAGCAAGAGCCCTTTTTGCCGACGAACGCTCAAGGGAGGTCTTCGACCTGATCGTGAACGCCAAGCTGACGGGAAAGCTTTGCTATCTTGAAGAGGGCACCTCCACTCCCGAGGAGGATTTTGAAACGATCCTTCACCCCGAGGACTTTTTGGTCAGCGGAGATTTCGGTGCGTACAACGGCGACACCGCCCTTGACCTTTTGAAAAGAGCGCCCCACATCCAAAAGATCGTTGCCCTTGAGCCCGATCCCAAAACCTTTTTAAAGCTTCAAAAAAACACCGCAGACCTGCAAGTGAAGGCAGTACACGGTGCGGCATGGAGGGAGGATACCTCCCTGCTCTTCACCGCCTCGGGCGGCAGAGGTGCGGGTGTGGGTACCGTCGGCAAAAAAACGGCGGAAATTCCCGCATATGCCCCCGACGGTCTTTTTGAAAGGGAGGAGCGGGTGGACTATCTGAAATATGACGTGGAGGGCGCAGAGCTGGATGCGCTGGAGGGCAGCCGCAGGCTTCTTGAAGAAAGCCGTCCCCGCCTCCTCGTTTCCTGCTATCACCGCCCCGAGGATCTTTTCCTCCTCCCCCTGTGGTTAAAGAACCATTTCCCCTTCTATAAGCTCTATCTAAGACGCCACAAGGGCATTCCCGCTTGGGATATCAATTTATACGCCATCGCAGACGAACGAAAGATCTGATCTTTTATCTGTTTTACTCTCTATTTTACGCAAGGAGGTCTCCCGTGGACGATATTTTTAACCGATACGCCCCCCTTATTCAGGACTATATCTACGCCCACGGCTGGCAGAGCCTCCGAGGCGTGCAGGAGCAGGCGGCAGAGCTGCTTTTTGACACCGACGATCATCTGCTCATCTGCTCGTCCACCGCATCGGGCAAGACCGAGGCGGCATTCTTCCCGGTGATCTCCACCCTTTTAAACGATCCCAGCACCGAGGGCTTTTCGGTGCTGTATATTGCCCCCTTAAAGAGCCTGATCAACGATCAGTTCGATCGTTTATCGGAGTTACTTGATATGAGCGGCATCCCCCTTTATCACTGGCACGGCGATGTGTCCTCCTCCCACAAAGCAAAGGCGCTAAAGGAGCCTCGGGGCATTTTACAAATCACCCCCGAGAGCCTTGAAAGTATGCTCATCAACCGCCAAAACGATCTGACCAGACTCTTTGGCGACCTGCGCTTCGTGATCATCGACGAGGTACACGCCTTAATGGGCACCGACCGCGGCAGACAGATCTCCTGTCAGCTCACCCGCCTTGACCGCAAGCTGATCTGCAAGCCCCGTCGTATCGGACTGTCCGCCACCATCAAGGACAAAAAAAGTGCGGGAGAATGGCTTGCCGCAGGCACCTCCCGTAAGACCTCCTTTACCGACGTGGGAGAGGAAAGACCCCTTTGGCGCATCGGTGTGGAGCAGTTTTTCATCAAAGAAAAAGAAACGTCCACTCCTGCGGATGAAGAGGGCGCACTTTACGAAAACGGCGACTTTGCCCCTCTTTCCGTGGGCAAAACGGACGAAAGAACAGCCGAAAAGACGGTCTTTGACCCGGGCTTCGACTACGTTTACAAGGCGACCAAAAACAAGAGCTGTATCCTTTTTTCAAACTCCCGTGAGGAGACCGAATACGTCACCTCGGCGCTGCGGCAAATTGCCGAAGCAAAAAACGAAGAGGATCGCTTCCTCATTCACCATGGCAACCTGTCGGCTGCTTTAAGAGAAGAAACCGAACGCAAATTAAAAAACGAGGACGAGGGCAAATACACCGCCTGCGCCACCGTGACCCTTGAACTGGGCATCGACATCGGCCGTCTTGAAAGGGTCATCCAAATGGATGCCCCCACCACCGTCTCCTCCTTTTTACAGCGTTTGGGCAGGTCGGGCAGAAGGGATCTGCCCCCCGAAATGCTGATGGTCATCCGTGAGGAGGAGCCTCTGCCCAACACGCCCCTGCAGCAGTGTATTCCATGGGGTCTTCTTCGTGCCATTGCCATTATCCAGCTCTACATTGAAGAGCGCTTTATTGAAGGCCCCGGTGAAAAGTCCATGCCCATGAGCCTGCTCTTTCAGCAGACCCTTTCCATGCTTGCCGCAAACGGGGAGTTGACTCCTGCCGCTCTCGCCTCCAAGGTGCTGACATTGCCTCCCTTCGTCGAGGTAGAAAAAGAGGACTACAGAGATCTTCTTCGGGCAATGGTGGCAGAGGACTACATCAGCATCACCGAGGAAAAGGGGCTCATCGTGGGTCTTGCCGGCGAAAAGCTCACCTCCTCCTTCAAGTTCTACGCCTCCTTCAAGGATTCCGACGATTTCACCGTCCGTTGGGGATCTGACGAGATCGGCACCATCACCTCCGCTCCGCCCGCAGGCGATCGCTTTGCGCTGGCAGGAAGAGTGTGGGAGGTGGAGGAGTGCGACGTGAAAAGAAAGCTCATCTACGTTCACCCCGTGAAGGGCAGGATGCAGGTCTCCTGGCCCGGAGACTTTGGTGAGATCCACACCCGCATCTTAGAGCGGATGAGACAGGTGCTCAGAGAGGACGCGGAATACCCCTACCTGCAAAAAAATGCCTTGAACCGCTTAAAGGAGGCCCGTACCATCGCAAGAAACACAGGCATGACCGAAAGAGCGGTGGTGCGTTTGGGAGGGTTTTCCTACTGCTTCTTCCCTTGGCTTGGCACAAAATCCTCAAGAACGCTCAGACGCCTTTTAAAGCACTACAGCGGGGAGCTGGGCATCTCCTCGGTGGAGTTTGAGGGCTGCTATGCCATCCCCTTTAAAATGGAAAAGGGATGCGAAGACGATCTGCCCGCACGCCTCCTTGCTCTCATTGAGCGGGACGGGCTGGAGGTCACCGAGCTGGTACCCGATGGCGAAGCGCCGTCAAACGACAAATACGATCCCCTTCTTCCCCCCACCCTTTTGCGCAAGGCCTATGCTCTTGACCGCTTGGATTTAGAAGAGGTCATACTGCGCCTCTCCCGGTTTTCTTAAATCAAAGGAGCCTCGCCACACCGCAAAAGCATCCGCTCTGCGCTCCCCTCCAAGAACGGGATGAAGTTTTTTGAAATTTTCGTCTCGCTCTTGCAATGGACAAAAAAATCGTATATAATGTACGTATATAGTATAAGAGGTATTTTCATGAATCCCAAGCTTCTTTTTCACCCTGTGTCTTTGTTGCCCCCGGTTACCCTGATCTTAACGGGGATCATGGCGGTCTTTACCGGGTGTATGTATCTTTTTCAAACCGATGCCACAAGCGTGGATGGGGTATACACCACCCTCCTGCTAAAAGAGGGTCCGCTCTCTCTGCTCTTCATCCTGCTCATGACACTGTTCACCCTGCTTTTGGTTTTGGCCCCCCTTGTCCTGATGTTGCAAACAGACCCTCGGGAGGATGTACTTGATGAAAAGCAGAGCACAGGAATGATCTTTGCACGCATCTGTGCGGGAGTGACCATGGCTGCCACCACTTTGGTGTATTTTCTCCTCTCGCCTGCGGCAACGCCCTATGAGCGCACCCCGGAGAACAGCAACATCGTTCTCTTTTCGTTGCTTTGTGCCGTCGTGGGTACACTGTACTTCATCCTGCCCGTTTTTGCACCCTTTAAAAAGAGAATCCTGTCCTTTTTTCTCGGTGTCTTCGCCCTTTTATTCTTGGGCTGCGAGCTATTGCTGACCCACTATTACATGCTGGACTTTCTGTCCTCTCCCACCAGAGTCTTCGCCATTTTTGGCTATGGCTCGCTGATCCTCTTTCTTCTTTTCGACCTCAAGCGTCTGGTACCCGGCAGATCATCGGAAAGATGCCGCATCGCCTTTGCTCTTGCCGCCTTTTTCCTCAATATGACCGATGCCCTGCCTCGCATGATCCTTTCCTTTGCAGAGCAGGGAGGATTTGAGGTGACGCTGACCTCCTTCCACACCCTTTTGAGAATGCTCCTTTCGGTGTATGCTCTTCTCTCTGTTCTCCCCCAACTCTCGGCAAAGAACATCTCCCGGGTGCTCTCCGAGCTCTACGAGGAATACGAGCCTTTTGAGGAAGAAACCGAAGCCGAAGAAGGCAAAGGCGAAGAAAAGGCCACAGGGGAGGATTCCGCCTCGGTGGCGAAATCCGCAGAGGAAGAATCTGCCGAAAAATCCTCTATGCGGGAGTCAACCGATTCCTCGGTCAAGGAGGATGCTCAAGTCCCTCAGGAGAGTACTTTAACGCAAGAACAAGCCGATTCCGTCCCCAAAAACGAGGACGATTCAAAAGAATAAAAACCAACCAAGTCTAAGGAGACCAAAACCATGGCAAATGAAAAAATGATCGCACTGGGCGAGAATCGCTCGGTGATCCGTGACCTGTTTGAATACGGACTTTCCAGAAAAAAGATCGTGGGCGAGGAAAACGTCTTCGATTTCTCTATCGGCAACCCCTCCATCCCCGCACCCAAAAAGGTGAACGATACTCTCATCCACCTGCTTGAGACCGAGGAGTCCACCGCCCTGCACGGCTACTCCTCCGCCCCCGGCGATATGAGAGTCAGAACGGTGATCGCCGAAAACATCAACCGCCGCTTTGGCAGAAATCAGGCTCCCTCCGACATCTACATGACCTGCGGTGCAGCAGCCTCGCTGACCATTTCGCTCCACGCTCTTCTTCACGAAGGCGACGAGGTGATCGTCTTTGCCCCCTTCTTCCCCGAATACAAGGTGTTCATCGAAAAGGCAGGCGGCAAGCTGGTCACGGTGGGCGCAAGAGAAGAGGACTTCGGCCCCGATCTTGAGGGCTTCAAGGCGGCACTTTCCGAAAAGACCGCCGCAGTCATCATCAACTCTCCCAACAACCCCTCGGGTGCTGTCATCAGCCACGAGGATATGAAAAAGCTGACCGACATTTTAAAGGATGCCGAAAAGCGCTTCGGCAAGGACCTCTTCATCATCGCCGACGAGCCCTACAGAGAGCTGGTCTACGGTGACACCGAGGTGCCCTACATCATGAATTACTATGAAAATACTCTGGTCTGCTATTCCTACAGCAAGTCCCTTTCGCTGCCCGGTGAGCGCATCGGCTATGTGACCGTCTGCCACGAAGCGAAGGACAGAGACAAGGTTTTTGCCGCCATCTGCGGTGCGGGCAGAGCCTTGGGCTTCGTTTGCGCCCCCGTCCTCTTCCAAAAGCTGCTCATCACCTGCCACGATCAGGTGGCGGACGTGTCGGCATACGCCAAGAACAGAGATCTGCTCTTTGGCGGACTGTCCGAATTGGGCTTTGAGTGTGTCCATCCCGACGGTGCCTTCTACCTCTTTGTGAAGGCGCCCGGCGGAGACGATGCCGCCTTTGGGGAGTTGGCAAAGCAGTTTGACCTGCTGCTGGTACCCTCGGCAAGCTTCGGTCTGAAGGGCTATATGAGAGTGGCTTACTGCGTGTCCGAGGACACCATCCGCCGCTCCATGCCCGCCTTCAAAAAGCTGGCTGAGGCCTGCGGCATCAGCCCTAAGGCTTAAAACCGCTCTTCATCCCCTCCTTTGGAGCGAAGAGCAATATCAAAAGCAACGAATACCACAAAAGTAAAAGCAAAAGCAAGGAGCAACCATGAATGAATCGCAAAACAACAATTTCATAGACTCCCTTGAAGACCTGACGAGCAACGACCTTGCCCCCGCAACCAAAAAGAAGCGCTCTGCGGCAGATCTGATCGGCAGAGGTCTTTGGCTTCTGCTTGCCATCGGCCTGCTTGCCGTGGCGTGCTGGTCCTCTGCCAAGGTGGCGGAAAACGTGCTGGATTTTATCATTGCCGAAAAGAATTATGACGGTATGGCCGGAGAATTTTCGCCCATCACGGGCATTTCAGACCGTCCCTCAAGCCTGAAAACAGGAAAGGACAGCTACCCCCTGCCCGGCTTTGATGCCCTGCTTGCAGGCGATGTGTCCTACCCCGACGATGACGATCCCGTCATCGACCTGCCCGTGGTCAATCCGGGAATCGATACCTCTCCCTCCCCCTCGCCCTCTCCGATCCCCCCTTCGGACAAGAGCGAAAGCGGTGACACCTCTCCCATCGACCCCTCCCCCGACAACAAGGAGCCCGTGGTGGAAGAGGATCCCCTCCTTTCGGTGGACATCTATGAGGAATTCTGCGAAAAGCTGACGGCCATGCAGACCGAGTACAAAAACGAGGATATCTTTGCATGGATCTACATCCCCGGCTCCAACATCAACTATCCCGTGGTCAGAGGGGCAGACAACGACTTTTATCTGAACAAGGAGCCCTCCAAGAAGTGGAACAATGCGGGAAGCATCTTCATGGACTACCGTAACGACAAGAATCTGTTAAACAATCCCTACACCGTCATCTACGGTCACAACATCCGCACCAGAGGCACCATGTTTAACAGACTCACCTCCATGACCTCCAAGGAAAACTTTGAGCGCTATCGCTACGTCTATATCTACACCAAGGAGGCGGCATTGAAATACGAGATCTTCTCGGTCTTTTCCTGCGATGCCGCAAAAGGTCCCACCGTTTCCATCCCCCAAACATCAAGCGACTTCTTCTTAAAGAAGATCCTTGACATCAAGGAGCGTTCGCTCTTTTCAAGAGGAGCGCTGACCCTTACCGAGCAGGACCACGTGGTGACCCTTTACACCTGCGCCAACTCCACCACCTCCACCGAGCGCGTCTACGTTTCGGGAGTGCTTGTGGGTATCGGGAGGTAAGATATGCGTTTAACCGTGATCATTCCCATGTATAACGAATCGGCTCGGATCAAAAGCAGCCTCACCACCCTTCACAGTGCTCTTGAGGCCGCCATGCCTCTTGAGGAGTTCGAGATCCTTGCCTCAAACGACGGCTCCACCGACCAAACCCCACAGATCGTTTCAGCTCTTGAAAAGGAGCTGCCTCGGCTCCGTCTGCTTTCTTTAAAGCAAAACGAGGGCAAGGGCGGTGCGGTGCGTCTCGGAATGCTGGAGGCGAAGGGCGACTTCGTGCTCTTTACCGACAGCGACCTTGCCTACGGCACCGACCACATCCTCGCCTTCCTTTCCGCCTTCGAAAAAGGAAGGGGCAAAGCGATCCTCGGCTCCCGCGCCATCTGTCCCGAGGGCTATGCAGGCTACACTCCTCTGCGCCGTTTTCTTTCAAAGGGATACCTCTTTCTCATCAAAACTATGGCAGGCTTCCCCTATTCCGACTCCCAATGCGGCATCAAGGGCTTTGAAAACAGCCTTGCCAAGGAGTTGTTTGATCCTCTTGAGACCAGAGGCTTCGCCTTTGACTTAGAGATCCTTTTGCAGTTACACCAAAAGGGGGTGTCTGTTTGTCAGCTTCCCGTGGCGGTGATCAACCACGGCACCTCCACCGTCCATCCCGTCAGAGATGCCTTGCGTATGTTTCGGGACCTTTTGAAGATCAAGCACTCAGCAAGAGCGCGGCAGAAAAAAGAAAAAAAGCAAAAGCAATAAACAAGGAAAAAACATGGCAAATTACTCTTTTGCGTGGGACTATCAGATCAATTCCCACGATTGCGATCTCAACAACCACATCACCCCCTCAGGACTTCTGCGCTATCTGCAGGAAACGGCCAACCCCCACGTGGAGCAGCTGGGCAAGGGCTACGATGTGTTAAAAAGCGAGGGACAGGCCTTCATCCTTTCAAGAGTGGCAGTGACCCTTCACCGTCCCCTTTATGCCTATGAGCGGGTGCAGGGACACACCACCCCCGAGGAGAGCAAGGGCGTCAGCTTCCTTCGTACCATTTCCCTCAAGCAGGCAGGACAGCCCGTGGCTACCCTTTCTTCTCTCTGGGCGCTGGTGAACGTGGAGGATCGGAGCCTTGTGCGGGTCAGCGATGCTCACCTGAATATGCCTACGGGCAAGGGAATAGAGCATCATGCCCCCTTAAAATTCCGCATTCCCAAGGAGCTTTCCATGGAGGAGCTGGGCACCTTCCGTGCCGAATACAGCCTTTGCGACCGCAACCGCCACATGAACAATACCACCTATCCCAATGTCCTTTGCAACCTGATCCCCCCTGAGGACGGTACCCCCTTCCTTGAAGGGCGACGCATCAGTGAGCTTT
Source organism: Clostridia bacterium (assembly GCA_017935195.1). Taxonomy (GTDB): domain Bacteria; phylum Bacillota; class Clostridia; order Oscillospirales; family CAG-272; genus UBA11512. Next base: position 9,056 of record JAGBIB010000023.1, on the reverse strand, counting down.
CCATTGCCTACCTTTCCGAAATGTCCTACGGTGCCAAAGCCACCGCATATATGGCCAAGGACGAGGACGGCACCCTCTTTTTCCGCACCCTCCGTGAAGACGGCAAGGTGGGAATCGAAGCCCGTATGGTCTTTGAAAAGCTGAAGGACTAAATCACTCTTCCCTCTCTATTAAAAATTCATCCAAGGAAGTCCTATGATCGACAATCTTGCCCTATATCGCTACTTTTATGAAACGGCATTGGCGGGAAGCATCTCCGCCGCCGCCAAAAAGCTGTACGTCACCCAGCCTGCCGTCAGCTCCATGATCGGTAATCTTGAAAAGGAGCTGAACACCACTCTCTTTTTCCGCACCAGCCGAGGCATCACCCTCACTCCCGAGGGTGCCATGCTCTTTGACTATGTAAAAAACGCCTTCGCCTTTTTGGAGGCAGGAGAGGACAAGCTTCGGGATATCTCCAATCTGTCGGGCGGTGTTTTGCGCATCGGTGCCTCGGATATGACCCTGCGCTTCTTTCTGCTGGATCATATTCAAGGCTTCCACCACACCTTCCCCGGAGTGCATCTGACGGTGACCAACGCTCCCACCCCCCAGACCCTTGCCGCCCTGAAGGGCGGAAGCCTTGATCTTGGCGTGGTATCGGGACCGCTGGATGAAGACGATGCCTTTGAGCACGTGAAGGTCAGAAGGATCGAGGACATCTTCGTTGCCGCCCCCGGCACGGTTTCCGCCAAGGGAGCGCTCAGCTATGAACAGCTGGCAGAATATCCGCTGATCATGCTGGAAAAGGACACCAGCACCCGCAGATACGTGGATCACCACATCAAGGAGCACTGCGATCCTGCCCGTCTGCCCGTGCCCACCATTGAGCTTGCCACCAGCGACCTGGTTTTGGAATTTGCCAAAAGAGGCATCGGCATCGGCTCGGTGGTAAAGGATTTTGCAAAAGAGGCGCTGGACAGCCGCGCCTTGGTGCAGGTCAATCTGAAGTCACCGCCTCCCCCCCGTGCCTTCTATCTGGTATATCTGAAAAACATCGCACTGTCCTCTGCGGCACGCCATTTTATTAAAGCGGTCAGTGCGCAAAAGGATGCGCCTCCCCCCAAAAAGAACGGTTGAACCCATTTTTTGAGCTGATTTGCCCTTTGATGACACCGTTTCACGATACACCGTAAAACCGAAACCACTATAACCGTAAAAGGAGAAAAAACATGAAGATCGCACTCATCGCCCACGACAAAAAGAAAAATGAGATCATCGAGCTTGCCAAGAAATACAGAGACGTTCTGGCAAACTACGAGCTTTATGCCACCGGCACCACGGGTACTCTGATCATGGGAGAAACCGGTCTTGCCATCCACCGCATGAAGAGCGGCCCTCTTGGAGGAGATCAGCAGATCGGCGCCATGCTGGCAAACGGTGAGCTGGACCTGATCATCTTCCTGCGCGATCCTCTGACTGCGCAGCCTCACGAGCCCGATGTATCCGCACTTCTGCGTCTTTGCGACGTACAGAAGATCCCGCTGGCAACCAACGAAAGCAGTGCTACCGTCATGCTGGAGGCTCTGCAGACCGGTGAATTCTTCAACTACAAAAAAAAATAATCAAGCAGTGAAACAAACTGTGCGGAGCACCGTCAAAAGACGGTGCTCCGCACAGTTTCTCTTTATAGTCGTCTTGTTTTCTGCTCACTCTCTGATCAAGCCGCTATACGCATCGGTATAGACGATCTCAAGCCCCTGCGCTTCTTCCTCCAGCATCAGGTTATAAAGACGCACCAGATCGGTATCCCGAAAGGCCTCCAGGTTCTTTTCCACATAGTCTTCTTCAATGGCATCTCTTCTGATCACGTGGTAGCCCTTTTCGCTTTTCACCACACTAACCTGCCCTATTTCCAGCTTCTTGACCGTTTCTTCAAAAAAGTCCTGCATCTCGCCCTCGGCAAAATAGCGGGTATCCTTGATGCTGTCGGTGCTGTATTCCTCCGCCAGCTCGATAAAGTCCTCGCCCTGCTCTATGCGATTCTTCAGCGCATACGCCAGCTCCTCCCCCTTTTCGGTATCTGCCGAAATAAGGATCTGTGAAGCCGCCATAAAGTGCTTTTCGATATCCTCCCTCAGATCCTCGTCGGACAAGAAGATCACGCCGTTTTTCTCATCAAAAATATAATAAGAAACATTTCTTTCCAGATAATAGTTCTTGGTCTGTCTGAAAAAGAGATTTTCGGTCATAAACGCCGCCTCAAAATAGGCGTCATATTCCTCTTGGCTCACCGCCTTACGCATGGCCTTGATCTCGTCCTTGATCAATTCAAGGTCGTCCTTGGAAAGCTTCACGCCGTGCTTTTGGGCAAGACTTTCCACCGCAAAATAAAGGCGCAGCTCCCGCTCCACCGCCTCCTCCAGCTCCTTCAAATGAGCTGCGGCATTTTCTCCCGTGAAATAGTTCTTGTCTTTTCCCGCCAGTACGGTGGCGTTTTTCATGCAAACATAGCGGTAGTGCTCGTGGGTCACCTTCATGCCACCTACCGTCATCACCACTGTGGTATCTCCGCTTTTATAGGACGTGCCGCAGGCCGCAAACAGGGCGGCAACCAAGGAAAAGACCAGCAGTAAGCCGATCATCCGGGCTGTTTTTCTCATATTCCCATTCTCCTTTAGATGGTTTATCCGAAACGGGGCAGTCGCTTGGACCGCCCCGTTTGGTAATTTTCACTTGCTTGAAAGAGGCTTTTCCTTTAGAAGGGATCACCCATTTCGTCCTGGATGGACTTGTCATTCTGCAGGCAGTCAGCCGCCTGAAGGAACTTGGCAATATCGTCTCTGTAGACCACATATTTGCCCTGTCCGTCATAGGTGTAGAAGGCATAGGTGCCTGCGGGGTCGAACATATAGAAGTTCAAGGTGTGGGTCGCACCCTTGTAGATCTGATAGGTCACGGTGATGTGCGGCTTGCTCAGATCGGTCTCGTTGATGGCATTCAGCATCTTATCTCCCACGTTGGTGTACATCCTGATGGAAATAAGACGCGCATACAGCTGCTTGAAGTTCTCAATACCGGTAATGGTATCTAAATCCTTCAAAATCGATCCGTTTGCAGTGCTCACGTTCTTTAAGACGGGCATTTTGTTGTCATCCAGCACACGGTCATCACCCACAGCGTTCATCTGATAGTTCAGGGTATACTTGTCCTTGAGTGCGTGCATAACCTGCGCATAGTTCTCGGGCAGCGAGGTGCTGTCGATAGCAATGGAGGACAGGCTGTCAAGGGCCAGAATGGAAACAAACTTGTTGAGATAGTCGGTGTAATCCGCCTCGATAAAGCTTACAGGGTTAGATGCACCGATGGTGGGCAGATCGGAAGCATAGACCTTCACGATCATCTCAAAGCTTGCGTTATACACGTTGTAATAGGCCTTGCCCTCCTCATCGGTCTGAGGATCGGAGAAAATGACCAGATTCATCAACTCACCCTTGGAGGTATCTTTGGAATAATAGAAGCTGCGGTAAGGATTGTTTTTGTTGATGGAATACTCCGCCAGCACCTCTTCGGGAATGGGATCCTGCTTGTAGATGCTCTGTCCCTGGGAGATCTCCGCATAGGAGGGAGTAATGTACAGTACCTCACTGCCCAAAATATCGGTGCGGAAGAAGTCATAAAGCATCTGCATATAGGTGGCGTTGGTATTGTAGTAGTTGTAGTCCTCAGCAGTTGCAAAGTCTTCCTTGCCCGCCTCGCCCACGTATTCTACCAGCACCGAGTTGGTGGTCTTGTCCAAGAGCAGTGCCTGCTCGGTGGTCAAGCGCTCAATACGCACATAGGGGTTGCCCGCATTCGTCTCGCCCTCTCGGTAGAGCACGAAGGAGTCGGGGGTGTAGTTGCTGGTGGCATCAGAAGGAACCATCAGCACCAGAGGCTTTGCCATTTCAGCGGCAGTCTTGCAAAGGAAGCCGGAAATGGAGCCGTTCATCAGATAAACGGCATTTCTACCCTCATACATCACGTATCTGCTGCTGCCGTCGGCCGCCACCGCACCCAGATACAGGGTGTGGGTCTTGCCGTCGCTGTCGGTCACGGTGTAATAGTTCAGATCGCTTTTGTCATCAAGACCGTAATCTGCCCAGTTGATCTCGTAATCCTTCAGCTCCTCGTTGGTGATGACCACCTTGCCGATGCCGCCAAGTGCTTCTAACTCCTCAGCGCTCATCTTGGAGGCCTTTTCCTCTCTCATGGCAGTCAGCTCCTCCACAGAGGGCGCAATGCGCTCGCTGGCGGTGGGCTTTCTCACCGCATTGAGCAGATAGTACAAGCTGTCGGTAAAGGGGGTGTTTTCATAACCGATCACCGAAAGGATGTCACCGTCAACACCCAGCTTCCAACTCTGTAAGCCCTTGCCGATGGTGTATTCGGTCGTCTTATAGTTTCCCTTCACCGATTCGTTGACCGTGGTCAGCTGAATACTGCTGCCCACAAGGCTCTCGCCCTCGATCAGCGGTGCGGACACCTTGTCGTTATCCTTACCTCTGCTCAAAAAGGGAGCCAGCACAAAGAAATATAGCGGAATGGCCACCAAAAGCACCGATGCGATCACGATCACGGCGATCATCTGGCGGGATAAATAGCTCTTTTTTTTCATTATTTATTGCGTCTCCTTACGTAAACGACAATGCCTCCTGCCAGCAGGATGACGGGAATGACCACAGAAACGAAGATCAGGAATGCCTGCTTCTGTGCCGAGCTGACTCTCTGCACGTTCACCTCTGCAATATAGTCCTTATATTCAATAACAGAGGTCTCGGGGGTAGACTCGGTCTCGTTGATCATGGCACGGCAGATGTTGGTCATCAGCGCTTCGTTTGCATAGTCGGTGGGCAACATGAAGCGGTCGGTGATCAGCGAGGAGTCACCGCAGACAAGCACATAGTTATACTTGGCGATCGAACCGCCCACAGCAGTCTTGTTCTGTGCGATGGCCAGAACAGAGGCACCCTTGGAGGTGTTTAAGATCGAAGAGGTATAGATGTTTCCGGAAGAGGAAACGTCGCTAACGGTCACGGTACCGGTACCGTCCATTGCCACACGGAAGTTGGACTTCTGACGCAGCTTGGCGGTCAGCTTGGAGCCGATGCTGGACGCTGCACTCTCATAAAGGGGGAGGATCTTCTGCGTCTCGTCATCTCCAAAGGTGTTTTCGGGAGTCTCGTTGACCAGATCGCCCGATGCGGTGTTCATCTGCAGACCCCAACGCAGCAGCAGGCTGTTTAAGTTGGGCAGCTCGGTGCCGGGCTCGCCGAAGACCATCAGGTTGCCGAAGGTGGGGTTGTCGGAGGTCTTGTCGTAAGAGCCGTCAAGGATCTTGTTGATCTTATCGACCTCGCTTCTCTGTCCCGCATCAATACCCTTGATGTCGGTTTTGGGATTGTTGATGATCACAAGACGGGGCTCGTCCTCAATGATCTCGCTTAAAGAAATGGTTTCAAGATTCACGGTCTTGGGCTCATAGCCGCAAGACTCCAGCACGGTGATGAACGATTCGCTCAGTGCCGCCTCACCGTGACCCTCGGTCACGTAAGCAATCACCTTTTCACTGCAAAGTGCAAGCACCGTTGCGGTGATCTTGTGCTCACCGTAAAAGCCGATGGGCTCTCCGGTGGTGGATTCGGAGTCAAAGGCAAGGAAGGAAGAGTAGCTTAACACCTTGAACAGCTCCTTGCCGTTGTCAAAGATCACAGAGGTGGGCTGCCACGACAGTCCTTGTGCGCTGTACTTGGCAAGGGCACCGGGGTTGGTGTACATATTCACATATTCGATCTCAATCAGATCAGAGAATTCAGCGGCATAGTCCAGTGCCAGCTCATGAACCTCTCTTAAATACTGATCGCCCTCATAGGTAAAGATGCTATCCTCGATCTTATCCTTTTCCTGCATAAAGATCATCTTGACCTTGCCGTCAAAATCCAGCTTGCCCAGCAGATCTCTGGAGCTGTCCGAAAGGGAATAAAGCTGAGCGGAGGTCATGTCCACATAGAGGTGGAAGTTGGTTGCGATCAGAGAAAATACGGCATTGATCACAATGATCAGCGCCACGATCACAGCGGTAAACACCACCGAGACCGAGCCGTATCTGAAGCGCTTGTCCTTGGTAAGCTTGTTCAGTTTCATCTTTTTCTCCCTTCTCAGTGCCATCTCTTCTTCTCAAAGACCCGAATGGTCAGCAGAAGGAAGGAGCCTGCGATCGAAACGTAGTAAAGAATTGCGGTAAAGTCAAATCTGCCTGCGGCCAAAGTGTCATAACGGCTGCTGATGGCAAGCCAGGACAGAGCGGTACGAAGCCAAGCAAAGGGGATGAACTGGTTGAAAATGTTGATAAACATCATCACCACCAGCACCACGATGGTCACAAGCACGGCAACCAGCTGACTCTCGGTGAGCGAAGACACAAACAGACCCACGGCAATGCAAGCCATGCCGATGAGGATCATGCCCACAAACATTCCGATGGCAATACCGGGCTGCACGGTGTAGCCGTTGAAGACCATGAAGAGGAAGTTGACCATGGACAGCGCCACGGCGATCATATACATTGCAAGGGCGGCAAGATACTTGGCAAAGACCACGCCGGTGATGGACACGGGAGCAGTGAGCAAAAGCTGGTCGGTCTTGCTGCGGAGTTCATCGGAGAAGATCTTCATGGTGAGGATCGGGATGAGCAGCACGTAGGCTACCGTCATCATGGTAAAATAGGTGGAAAGGCTGGCAGTATCCGCCATATAGGTGGACAGCGCAAAAACCACGCCGCTGATCGCCATAAATACAGCGAGGAACACATATCCGATGGGTGTGGTGAAATAAGAGCGCAGCTCTCTTTTGAAAATGGCAAGCATGGCTTATCTTCCTCCCTTTCTGTTCTTTTTGTCTTTCTTTGCAGGGCGAGACTCTTCCTCGTCCACAGCGGTGATGAACACGTCCTCCAGGTTCAGACCCTGTGCCTCCATTCCGATGATGGGCCAGGAGTTTGCCGCCGCCATGTGGAAGAGGGGTTTTCTCATATCCACACCGGGCTGGCTTTCCACAATGTAGGTCACGCTGTCGGCATCCTGTCTGCCCACCATTTCGGCGGCAGAAACGCCCGCAATGCCCTTAATGGCAGAAAGAACGTTCTTTTCGGGTCCGCAGATCTTCACGGTCAGCTTGGAGACGTTGGTCACCGCACGGGAGATCTCCTCGGTCTTCTCGTTTGCCACGATCTTACCCTTGTTGATGATGATGATCCGATCGCAAACCGCCTGCACCTCGGAGAGGATGTGGGTGGAAAGGATGACGGTGTGCTTCTGACCAAGCTCCTTGATCAGGTTGCGCACCTCCACGATCTGCTTGGGGTCAAGACCGACGGTAGGCTCGTCGAAGATCAGCACAGGAGGATTGCCCACCAGCGCCTGTGCGATACCCACTCTCTGCTTGTAGCCCTTGGACAGATTGCGGATCATTCTGTCTCTCACGTGCTCGATGGAGGTCACACGGCAAACTTCAGCCAAATGCTCGTCCTTCTTCAGATTGGTGCCCTTCAAATCGTAGATGAAATTCAGATACTCGTTTACCGTCATATCGAGGTAAAGCGGGGGCTGCTCGGGCAGGAAGCCGATCTGCTTCTTTGCCTCGATGGGATTTTCAAGAATGTCGATGCCGTTGATCTGGGCAGATCCGTCGGTGGAGGACAGATAGCCGCAGAGAATATTCATTGCGGTGGATTTACCTGCACCGTTGGGACCGAGAAATCCAACGATCTCACCGTCCTCGATGGTAAAGCTGATGTCGTTGACCGCTTTGATCTTACCGTAATGCTTTACGAGATGTTCGATTTTAATCATATTCTTTATTCCTTCCGAAAAATGATCGGAAATGCCGCCAAAGCAGTGGGGCGCGCAATCTCCGTTGCATACACTCTGTAATTGTACCACAATTTCATGAACATTTCAAGTATATCCCCTTAAAATTCGGTTTTTTTCAAAAAAAATACGAATTTTTTCCCAAAAAAGAGGCAAAAAAACAGCCCGATTTACTGCCGTTGGCAGACATCGGACTGCTTTTTCGTTTTATGCGTTTTGGTCGGAGTCGGAAGAGTCCTCATCGGAGTCATCCGCTTCGCTTTCGTTGTCCTCGGAGGGCAGATCGTCGCCGTAGCCCTCTTCTCTTGCACGAAGCTCCTCTTCTCTCTTTTTCCGATCCTCTTCGTCTCTTCGTCTCTTTTCCTCGTTTTCAAGACGGCTGATCCGTCTCTTTTCTTCCACGAGCGCATCGATTTCCTCGAAGGTGGCATCGTCCTTTTCCATTGCCATCTTGAATTGCTGATCGTCCATCTCCTCATATTTCACAAGGAATTCGGCAACGAAGGTCAGCTTGTCAAAATGCTCGGTGAGCACGCGGGTGGCAAGAGCGTGCGCCTCGTCGATGATGGCCTTGATCTCGATGTCGATCTTTGCCGCAGTCTCCTCGGAATAGGTCTTTGCAGAGGAGAAATCTCTGCCGAGGAACACCTCATCGCTACCATGCTCCGAGCCGTAAAGGATGGGACCCAGGTCGGACATACCGTAGCGGGTGACCATATTGCGGGCAATGGCGGTGGCACGCTGGATATCGTTGGAGGCACCACCCGAGAAGTCGCCCTGCAGGGTCAGCTCCTCTGCCACTCTGCCGCCCAGCAGAGAGGCAATGCGCTCCTTGAGCTCGGTCTTGTAGACGCTGTACTTATCCTCATCGGGATGAGAGAGGGTGTAGCCCAAAGCCCCCTTGCTGCTGGGGATGATGGAAATGCGACGCACGGGATCCTGCGTCTCCAGATAGTAGTCCATCAAAGCATGGCCTGCCTCGTGGAAAGCGGTGTTCCGCTTTTCCTTCTCGCTCATCTTCATGGATTTCTTGGAGGTACCCACCATCACCTTGAGTACCGCCTCCTCCACGTCGTTCATACCGATCAGATCCTTGCCCTTTCTTGCGGCAAGCAGAGCTGCTTCGTTCAAGACGTTTGAAAGGTCTGCGCCGGTGAAGCCTGCGGTCAT
>JAGBIB010000214.1 GCA_017935195.1 Clostridia bacterium | reverse complement strand
TTGCTACTGTTGCATTTACTTTGAGAATTTACGCTATAAAAGAAAAGACAAGAAAGCGGAAACTTGTTCTTGTCTTTCCCTGCGGCGTGTGACATAGGAAAGATACTAAAAAAACAAGTTAAGTTAAAAAGAAATTACGCCTTCTGAGCAAACTCCTACCCGTCCCCCTTTGATCACTCCACCGCTATCACCAAATAAATTTCTTCGAGCTGTACCCGAAGATCCCTTTTCTGTGCAGTTTTTCCTTGACAGAAGCCCTCTTTTTTGCTATAATTCAAGGAGTGAAAAGCTGTAAAAACCAAAGCGCAAAGGAGATACACAGTATGTCTAAGATCATTCTTTTTCAGGGCGATTCCATCACCGACTGCGAGCGCAGCCGTCAGACCGTGATCCGTCAGGGATACGGCTATGCCACCATGGTGCAGGGTCAGCTTGGCTACGACTGCCCCGGTGAATACGAGTTCATCAACAAGGGCATCAGCGGCAACCGCATCGTGGACGTTTACGCCCGCATCAAGGCGGACATCATCAATTTGAAGCCCGACTACATGAGCCTTCTCATCGGTGTCAACGACGTCTGGCACGAGCTGGGCGGCGGCAACGGCGTTGCTCCCGCAAAGTTTGAAAAGATCTACGGCATGCTCATCGAGGAGATCAAGGAAGCCCTGCCCGAGATCAAGATTATGATCCTCGAGCCCTTCGTTTTACAGGGCGGCGCCACCTTCGACCCCGAGGATCCCACCGTCTGGGAGCGCTTTAACGGTCTTGTGAGAGAAAACGCGGCGGCGGCAAAGAGAGTGGCGGAAAAGTATGATCTGCCCTTTATCGAGCTGCAGGCGGGCTTTGACGCTCTGACCGAAAAAGCCCCCGCCTCCTATTGGCTTGCCGACGGGGTGCATCCCACCGCAATGGGTCACTGCTTCATCAAGGATCGGTGGCTTGAGACCTTTAAAACGCTGTAAGAGGCGCGGTGCGCTCAAAAAGCACTAAAAAATTGCATTTTTTGAAAGATACCCTTTGACAAGAGGGAGATTTTGCGCTATAATAGGGTGTTGCTATCAAGCGTTATGAAAAACACACCTCATCGAAAGGAAAATAATAGATATGGCAAATCAGAAAATGGTGGAACAGATCACCTCTATGGACAAGGACTTTGCCCAGTGGTACACCGACGTTGTGAAAAAGGCAGAGCTTGCCGACTATTCGGGCGTGAAGGGCTGTATGGTCATCCGTCCCTACGGCTACGCCATCTGGTAAAACATCCAGAAGGATCTTGACGCCCGCTTCAAGGCGCTGGGCGTGGAAAACGTCTATATGCCCATGTTCATTCCCGAAAGCCTTTTGCAAAAGGAAAAGGATCACGTTGAGGGCTTTGCACCCGAATGCGCCATCGTGACCATCGGCGGACAGAATCAGCTCTCCGAGCGCCTGATCGTTCGTCCCACCTCCGAGACCCTCTTCTGCCAGCACTTCAAGGACATCATCCATTCCTATCGTGACCTGCCCAAGATCTACAATCAGTGGGTCAACGTGTGCAGATGGGAAAAGACCACCCGTCCCTTCCTTCGTACCTCCGAGTTCCTCTGGCAGGAGGGACACACCATGCACGCAAGTGAAGAGGAGGCAAGAGAAGAGACCTTGCGGATGCTGAAGGTCTACGAGGACTTCTATCTTGAAAGCCTTGCCATCCCCGCCGTGACCGGTAAGAAGACCGAAAAGGAAAAGTTTGCAGGGGCTGAGGAGACCTACACCATCGAGCCCATGATGCATAACGGCGTGGCTCTGCAGGGCGGTACCACCCACTATTTCGGCGACGGCTTTGCAAAGGCCTTTGACATCACCTATACCGACAAGGACAACACCGTAAAATATCCTCACCAGACCTCCTGGGGCGTTTCCACCCGTATGATCGGTGCCATCATCATGACCCACGGTGACGATAACGGTCTGATCCTTCCCCCTGCCGTAGCACCCATTCAGGTGGTGGTCATCCCCGTAATGCAGCACAAGGAAGGCGTTCTTGACAAGGCAAGAGAGATCACCGAGCAGCTTCGCGCGGCAGGTCTGCGGGTCAAGATGGATGACAGCGACAACTCCCCCGGCTGGAAGTACAGCGAATACGAGATGAAGGGCGTGCCCGTTCGTCTGGAGATCG
>JAGBIB010000213.1 GCA_017935195.1 Clostridia bacterium | reverse complement strand
AGTAAATGCAAGGGCTTTGCTACTGTTGCATTTACTTTGAGAATTTACTAATCGGGGATAATTGTTCACATTTTGGTCAAATCCACTTGACAGAAATTAATATTACTGATATAATCAATGTAATAAATATCTAACTTCGGAGGATCTTGTATATGACAAAACGTATACTCCCCGTGCTGATCGCCATCCTGATGGTATCGGCAACGCTTTTCGCTCTGGTTTATACCTCCAGCGGCGATAGCACCTACATTGATCTAACCACCATAACCCCCTACAATGTTTCTGTTGGCTGGGGCAATCTGACCTTGAATAAGGGTCTTGACGGTCAGTCGCTTGATATGGCAAACGAAGACGGTACCACTACGGTATATGAAAAGGGCTTTACCGCTCATGCTTCGTCCTCAATGTCCTTCAAAATCGAGGGGTTGGGCGTTTCTATGTTTACCGCCTATGCAGGTGCTGAGCATTCCACCAACAATCAGACTACCACCTCCACCTCCATCATGTTTCAGGTATACGCAGACGATGAGCTGGTATACGAGACCGGTGTTTTAAGCTATAACGACCCTGCCGTTTATATTCAAGCACCCATTCCTGCAGGCGCAAAGGTATTGAAGCTGGTTACCGATGAGGTAGAAGCTGCAACCGGTGACCACTCTGCATGGGGTGAGCCAAGACTCTATACCGACCCCGAAGCGCTCAAAAGATTCAACTCCATTGAGCTTTCCTCCGAAAAAAGTGCATACGTAAAGGGCTCCACCGCTCAGCTTGCATATGCCTTCAAGGATATCGCAGGAGATGAGGTCGTTCCCGATTCCATTTCCTTTACCTCCTCCAAGCCCGATGTGGCAACCGTTGACAAGAATGGTTTGATCACCGCAAAGGCAAAGGGCACGGTCATCTTCACGCTGACTGCAACCAAGGATGACGTGACTCTCAGCCAAAGCCTGCCCATCTCCTTTATGGACAAGGTTACCCCTCAGGACTTCGTCCTCACCTCTCCTGATGGGAATCTGACCTTCACCGTCAGCCATACCGATGAGGGCTCCATTTCCTATACCGTATCCGACAAGAGCGGACTGACCATGGTCAACCCCTCCTTTATCGGTGTTAATACGGAGGTTTGCAACTTCTCCAATGCTCTGGCACTTGAAAACAAGAGCGAGATTATCGAACATAACGATACCTACACCGCTATTTCGGGCAAGAGAAGCGAAGTGAAGAATCACTATAACGAACAGATCCTTTCCTTCTCCAAGGACGAATATTTCTTCGACGTATACCTGCGTGCATACGATGACGGCTTTGCATACAACTTTGTGATCCGCCGCGCAGACGGTAAGGAAGAAAAGATCAAGGTCATCCGCGAGACCGGTACCTTCTCTCTTCCCGAAAAGTCCTCTCTTTATGCTCAGAAGTGTGGCTCACTGACCACCCGCTTCTGCTATGAAGAGCCCTATGAAAGCTATAGCAATACCACTGAAAAGAGAAAGACCTACAGCTGTTTCCCCATGCTCGTCCGCGTTGCAGACGATCAGAAGGCAAAGACCGACACCTATATGCTCTTAAACGAGTCCAACCTCTACGGTGACAGCTTTGCGGGCTCTCTGCTTGAATCTATGGGCAACTGCGTATATCAGATGCAGTTTGCACCCGAGACCGATACGGGCGACGTGGTGATCACCACCTCCTTCACCTCTCCCTGGAGATACGGTATCGTTGGTTCTATCGATGAGATCGTGGAAAGCGATCTGACCGAAAAGCTGGCAGACGCTCCCGAAGGCGATTATTCCTGGGTCGTTCCCGGAACCACAGCTTGGATGTGGCTCTCAGAGCACTTTGACGGTCAGCGCAACGAGGCGACTATCCGCGAATACGTGGATTTAGCTGCCGAGATGGGTTGGAAATATCTGATCCTTGACGAGGGCTGGCAGCCCGGCGGCAGAGGCAGCTATAACGGTTATTTTCCCTTCTTTGCCGACCTGGTAGAATACGCTGAAAGCAAGGGCGTAGGCTTTATCGCTTGGGTACTGAAGGAAGATCTGGATACGCCTGAGGAGCTTGACGTATTGAATGACTGGGCGGCTCACGGTATCAAGGGTATCAAGGCAGACTTCTTCGACAACGAAGACCAGGCAACCATTGACGTTTACAAGAGCATTTACGAAAGATGTGCAGAGCTGAAACTGGTTGTCAACTGCCACGGTGCAAACAAGCCCACAGGCGAGAGACGTACTTATCCCAACGTTATCAACCGTGAGGCTGTAAACGGTGAGGAATTCGGTTCCTTCGATATGGGTCTTGCAATGTATTGGATCTACACCCGTAACGTTGTCGGTCCTATCGACATTACTCCCAAGCTTTACTCCACCGGCGGTCATACCACCGGTGCACAAATGGCTGTAAACGTTGTATTTGAATCCGGTATGCCTTGTATGGCAAGTGCCCCTGAGGACTATCTGGACTTCAGTGCAAATTCCTTCTATAAGAAGCTTCCCGCTGCTTGGGACGATACCGTATTCCTTGATGGCGGAGTAGGACTTTGGGCTTCCATCGCACGTCGAACCGGTGACAACTGGTACGCTTCCTCTATGACTCTTTCAGCAAGAAAGGGCCTTGAGATGGATTTGAGTTTCCTCGAGGACGGAGCACAGTATTATGCGATCATCTACAGAGATACCAATCGCAGAGATATCGCAATGGAGACCAAACTCGTTACCTCCAAGGATAAGATCGCATATGATCTTCTCGAGCATGGCGGATTCAATGTGAAGTTCCTTAAGGTAAACGATGACGGCAAATATCTGCCCACCGAGATCGTTCCTGAAAAAGCAACGATCGAAGCCATTCAGGGCATCAGACAAACCATCTCCTATACGCTGAAGGGCGAAGACATTTTGATGGATACCGTAACCTTTACCTCCTCAGATCCCGAGGTTGTCTCTGTAACCTCGCGCGGCATGATCACTCCTATCAAGCCCGGTAAAGCAACCATCACCATCGCAAGTGCCATTAGCGATAAAATCAAAACGACTATTGAGGTGACTGTTTCTCCTTCTCCTTTGAAGACAAACGATCTGTTAAAGCTCGTTAATCAGAGAGGCGAGAATCCTGTTTCTTATATTCTTGACGATGTAAATAAGATCCAGCTTTCAACTACCTTCAGCAATATCAAAAATGATAAGCCCGGAAATGAGCTTGTTTACAGCCTTCCCGAAACCGATTTCCAGGTTAGCGTATGCATCGATGACTTCTCAACAGAAAACGCTCTGTCCGGTGGTGTAATGATTCACGCAGATGGACAGTACGTTGCAGTTGAACGTGCGTTTAACAATGAGAATCTGATTGCATGCTTTGGAGACGGCGTCAAGCTTGACAGTACCAAGGACTACGCCGCAACCACCAAAAACAGACCTTACATCGTGATCATCAAGTTGGAAGGCGATAAGATGACGGTTAAGGGTGGATTCTCTGCCACAAATACGAGAACCTTTGCTGAGCTTGATATCACAGATCGCAGCAATATGACGATCGGTCTTTATGCGATCACCACAGATGTGGATGAAGTACAAAGCTTTACCTTCAGCAATCTTACCGTAAATGACACCGTCATCCCCTTCGCAATCAGCACTGATCCTTCCGATGATCCGATCGTTGATCCTTCCGTTTCCACGGAAGAATCTGAACCTTCAGAAATAGAAAGCGAATCAGTTGTTTCCTCTCCCGAATCGGAACCCCAGAATAGCACCACGCCCTCTGAGGGTGGCGATAACGAGAAGGATGATGATAAGAAGGATAACACCGGTGTAGTTATCGCTGTTATTGCTGTAGCGCTCGTTGTAGTCAGTGTTGCCGTAGTTGCGGTGGTTATCATCAAAAAAAGAAAAAAGTAAACGAATCTACTTAGTGTAAATTAAACTGATATATCTTCGGGGGTGTTGCATACGTAACACCTCCGTTGATTGTTTATGTTTGTTTTCATTAGAAAGAAGGGCTAACCGTATGATGCCATATCAAAAAATCATCAAATGCCTGCAAAATGCAGGAAAAGAGGGATATCTTGTCGGAGGATGCGTACGCGATCATTTCTTAAATAAAAAAGCTCAGGACTTTGATGTCACTACCAATGCGCTTCCTCAAGAAATGAAAACAATCTTTGCGGATTATAAGGTCATTGAAACAGGATTGAAGCACGGTACGTTGACCGTGCTGTGTGACGGTGAACCGATTGAGGTCACTACCTATCGGGTGGATGGAGCCTATAGCGATGGAAGACATCCCGATGATGTACAGTTTTCTTCCAGCCTCATTGAGGATCTGAAGAGAAGAGATTTTACTGTAAATGCCATGGCAATGACTGCTGAGGGAGAGATCATTGATCCGTTTGGCGGCAGGGAAGATCTGACCAATCGCACAATCCGTGCTGTCGGAGATCCATTTTGTCGCTTTGAAGAGGATGCCTTACGCATACTGCGTGCCGTACGCTTTGCATCTGTTCTTGATTTTACAATTGAAAAAAATACAGCAGATGCCGCAATTGCTTTAAAAGAGCGTGTAGGACTTGTATCCAAAGAGAGATGTTTTTCCGAAATAAAAAAAGCTCTCTGCGGAATTTCAATAGACCGTGTGCTTATGGAGTATCCGCAAATATTCGCTACCGTTCTTCCTGAGATTGAAGATACGATCGGTTATAATCAGAACAATCCTCATCATTGTTATGATCTGCTGACACATACCGCTTTGACTGTTAAAAATAGTCCTCCGGATCCCATTCTTCGTTTGGCTGCGTTATTTCATGATCTTGGAAAGCCGAATACACACAGTTTGGATGAAGAGGGCATCGCCCACTATTATGGACATGCTTCAAAAGGCACCGAGATCGCAAAAAAACGCCTTGAGGAATTGAAATCAGATAATTATACAAAGGAAGAGGTTCTATTTTTGGTAAGACACCATGATGCACCTGCCGAAAATGATCGGGAACAGGTCGCAAAAAAGCTCAGGCGCTTCGGATCAGAGCGGCTACGTAAGCTGATTGCTCTGCGCAGAGCCGATAATCTTGCACAAGGACCTGAGTTTTATCGCACACAACTGCATGATCAGTGCCTGATTTGGATTGATGAACTACTTTTAGAAGAGGATCGCTGCTTCACTCTAAGCAAGCTTACTGTCAACGGGAAGGATCTGATGGATCTCGGATATTCCCAAGGCCCCGTGATCGGCGAGATGCTTGAAAAACTTTTGACTAAAGTTTCTGAAGGTGAATTGCCAAATGATCGTGAAACATTACTTGAATATGTAAAAAACGCAAAATAGTATCCTACAACACCGAAAAAATAATTGTTATATTTGTGCAAAATGCCCTTGATTTTTTTAAAAGAAAGTGCTATACTACCCAGTGTTTGAAAAATAGTTTATAAGTAGTTTAAGAGAGGCAATTATGTTTTTTAGTGAAGCAGATCTTCCGTTTGGTCTCGCATCAAATACGGTGATCCTTTTTGCAATCGCACTGTTTTTGAGTGCAGGTCTTTTAATGTCCCGTGTGGTCAAACCCTTAAAGCTTCCTGCAGTAACCGGTTATCTGGTAGCAGGCGTTCTGGTTGGACCCTTTGTTTTGGGTATGATTCCCGGTCTTGATTTCATCGACCATGAGTTCATCTCAAGCTTCAGCATCATTTCCGATGTGGCTTTGGGTTTTATCGCCTTTGCCATCGGTAACGAGTTCAGAATCGGTCAGCTGAAGGCGATCGGTAAGCAAGCAACGATTATTGGTATCTTCCAGGCAGTATTTGCAACGGTTTTGGTAGATGCCGCCCTCATCGGTCTGCATTTTGCAATGCCCGACAAGCTCCCCATCTCAAGCGCCCTGATTCTCGGTGCGATCGCATCGGCAACCGCTCCTGCTGCAACGCTGATGGTCGTTCGTCAGTACAAGGCAAAGGGTAAGCTGACAAACCTGCTTCTGCCTATCGTTGCAATCGACGATGCGGTCGGTCTGATCCTCTTTGCAATATCCTTCAATATTGCAAAGGCACTCCTTCCCGGCGGCAGCTTCAACATGGTTTCCGTGCTTGTTGAGCCCACTCTTGAGATCGTGCTCTCCCTTGTGCTGGGTCTTGTAATGGGTGTTATCCTTTCTTATTGTGAAAAGTGCTTTAAGTCCAACAGCCGCCGTCAGGCACTTGCTGTTACTGCAGTGATCTTGGCAGTTGCGCTTTCCAAGCTGAAATTCAACGTGGGTGGCGTACATATCGGTTTTTCCGCACTTCTCGTTTGTATGATGCTGGGAACCACCTTCTGCAACATCTGCGACTTCTCCGAGGATCTGATGGAGAAGATCGACAAATGGACTACCCCCATTTACATTCTCTTCTTCGTTATCAGCGGTGCAGAGCTTGAGCTTTCGGTGTTTGCGGACTGGGCGATCGTGGTGATCGGTATCGTCTATATCATCGTTCGTTCCATCGGTAAGTACACCGGTGCGTCTATGAGTGCTGCAATAACCGGTTGTGATTCCAACGTGAAAAAGTATCTTGGATTCACTCTGCTTCCCCAGGCAGGAGTTGCCCTTGGTATGGCGATGACCGTTTCTGCTGAGCTTCCCGAGGAAGGTGCGATCGTTCGAAACATCGTGCTCTTCGGCGTGCTGATCTACGAGCTGGTCGGTCCTCTGGTGACCAAGATCGCACTGACCAAGGCAGGCGATATCCAAATCAAGTCCGAGGCAGAGAAAAAGAGCGAGGCTTACGAAAAGAAGGTCGCAAAGAAAACCAAATAACCAAAAGAGGAACCGTAAGGTTCCTCTTTTTCTTGACAAAAGGCTGGTTCTATGATATACTTTGATTGTGAAAGGAGTGATCAATATGAATAAAGGAAAGTGGTATCACACGGCACTTCAATGCCTTTTAGCGCTGGCATTTTTTCTGCTTTTCGTGTCCTCCTCGGTCTTTTTGACCCTTGCCTGCAAACCCCTTTATTATCTGGACATAGAGCTTTTGAACATTGAAGAGCATTCGGGCTTTGAAAAAGAGGAGATCAAAGAAAACTACAATGCACTCATCGATTACAATCTGCCCTTGAGTGATGGTGAGCTGATCTTTCCCGGCGAAAATATGATGTCTGAAACGGCGAAGATCCATTTTGAAGAGGTAAAGGATATTTTCGACCTCTTTAAAGTTGTTGCGCTGGTCATGTTGCCCTTGTGCATTGCAGGCGTGTACTATTTTTATTTTAAAAAAATGTATAACTATCTGCTTTATGCCGGAGTAACCACTCTTGTACTTCCCACTGTTGTGGGAGGGCTCATCGCATTAAACTGGGAAAAGGTCTTTTTGCTCTTCCATCAGATCGCTTTTGACAATGATTACTGGGTGTTTGACTATTATGAAGATCAAGTCATCCGCATCCTCCCAAGCGCATTCTTTATGCACTGCGCTATTATGATCGTTGCTCTCGTCTTTATTGGTGGCGGCATTTGTACTTTCCTTTACTTCTTTCTTCGCAAAAGAGAAAGACTTTCCCTTGCAAAGAAAGAAAAAGTAGTTCAAGGCAGCAACTGAACAAAAAAGCTCCCTATCAAGCGGGAGCTTTTTTGTTTCAATAATCAACAGAGCTTTTTGAAAGGAGTTTTTCGTCACACTCTTCCAAAACCTCTTTGCTTGCTGCAATAATATAAAAGAATATGCTGGTCTTTTTCTCTTCAAGATACCTTCCATACATTCTTCCGTACATCTTGACCGGCTTGAAAGGCTCATCTGCCTCGAAAGAAGGGACACCATACTGCAGATAAGACTGAACAAAGGCTCCTTTTTGATGGGCGCAGCCGTTTACCGTCATTTCTGCATCGATCCGATACCAATTTTCACTTCCCGCATAGCTTACCCCTTCCTGCTTGTCAGTTGCTTTAAATTCAAATACGAAGTCCTCGTAGGACAAACCAAAATCTGCAAGAACCAAGGTTTTATAGTCATATTTTGCTACCGCTGCGGTATCCTCCTCGTGCACGCCCGTGATCTCGCCATTCTCGTTTAAAACAAAACCGTAGGGACGATCGCTCTTCACAAGATAGGCACCGTAAAAGCTGCTGTAGTAAGGGCTTTCGGTATCATAGAGCCTGCTGCAGCCCTTTACGGGTGAGAAAGCAGGGAAGTTATATAGGATGGTCAGCGAGCAGTCCTTACCCACACTTCTACCAAATGATTCCCCGGGATGAAAGGTCATCACGATGGGAAACCAATCGCTTTTCAAAGTACGAAGTCCACCGGGGATATGCAGATCAATCTCTTCGCTCACAAGAAGCGACTCCTTTTCACAAATACCGCTGTAAACGCTCATGATCGCCGTGCTGTAAAGCACCCTTGTAAAGGGAGCGGTTGCAAAGAGGGTAAAAATCAGAAGGGAAGCGGTGAATATCAGGAGAGCCTTACTCTTTTTATCAAGAAGAGCGCACAATTCTTTTAAATTCTCTTTCAAACACATAATTTACCTAAAGAATTTGGCAGTTGCAATGCAACTGCCAAATCTTATATCGTCCGTTTGATTATACGGTGTGGATCTTTGCCTGCTTGTCGGCAGTTCCCTCGTCAAGATTCAGCTTGGCAGCCTTTCTTGCATCAAAGAACTTGGTGGCAACCTGCTCGAAGAGCGCGTAGGACAGAACGTCCTCTTCCTGCTCTGCGTAGGGAGCAACCTTCTTCTTCAGATCCTCAAGCTCGGGCTTGAGCAGGTCTGCGGGACGGCAGGTGATGGGCTGTTCGTCGCCCAGAATCTTCTTCTGGAAGTCGGGATCGATCGGAACTGCAGGTCTGCCGTATTCGCCCTTGATCATACCCTTGAATTCCTTGGTTACAGACTTATAACGCTCACCGTAGATCACGTTCATTACTGCCTGCGTACCAACGATCTGGGAGGAGGGGGTAACCAGAGGAGGATAACCTGCATCTGCACGTACTCTCGGAACCTCTTCAAGGCATTCCTGAAGCTTGTCGGACTTGCCCATCTGAGCAAGCTGAGAGATCAGGTTAGAAAGCATACCGCCGGGAACCTGATAAAGCAGAGTGTTGGCATCAACCTTCAGTACCTTGGGGTTGAGCAGACCGCTTGCCAGATACTTCTCGCGCAGAGTGGAGAAGTACTTGGAGATCTTGTCAAGCTTCACAAGGTCAAGACCGGTATCGTAGGGAGTGCCCTGAAGAGCGGCTACGATGGGTTCGGTTGCGGGCTGAGAGGTACCCAGCGCCAGAGGAGAGATGGCGGTATCCACGATGTCGCATCCTGCCTCGATCGCCTTCAGAGTGGTCATCGAAGCAAGACCTGCGGTGTAGTGGGTGTGCAGCTCAACGGGCAGAGTGGGGAAGCTTTCCTTGATCGCCTTGACCAGCACCTCTGCATCGTAGGGCTTCAGCAGACCTGCCATGTCCTTGATACAGATGGAGTCAACACCCATATCCACCAGCTGTTTGGTGTAATTTACGTAGTAGTCGGTGGTATAGATGGGACCGGTGGTGTAGGAAAGTGCTACCTGCACGTGTCCCTTGCCGCTCTGTGCATGCTCTCTGTTGGTTGCCTTGATGGCAGTCTCCAGGTTTCTTGCATCGTTTAATGCGTCGAAAATTCTGATGATGTCGATACCGTTGGCGATAGACTTCTGGACGAAGTATTCAACAACGTCATCGGAGTAGTGACGGTAGCCCAGAATATTCTGTCCGCGGAAAAGCATCTGCAGATTGGTATTCTTGGCAACCTCACGGATTTTGCGGAGTCTTACCCAAGGATCCTCGTTCAGGAAGCGCAGGCAAGCATCGAAGGTCGCGCCGCCCCATACTTCAAGGGAATGGTATCCCACCTCGTCCATTTCCTTTAAGATCGGCAGCATCTCTTCGGTGGTCATTCTGGTAGCAATCAGAGACTGGTGGGAGTCACGAAGAGCGGTTTCAGTAATTTTTACTTTTGCCATTGTATTCTATTCCTTTCTGATTACTTTATGCAAAGTTTGCAAGCAGGAAGCCTGCGGCTACGGCAGAACCGATAACGCCCGCCACGTTGGGACCCATCGCGTGCATGAGCAGGTAGTTTGCGGGGTTTTCCTTCTGTCCCTGGATCTGAGCAACTCTTGCCGCCATGGGAACTGCGGAAACGCCTGCAGAACCGATCAAGGGGTTGACCTTGCCGCCGGTCAGCTTGCACATGATGTTACCGCCGATCAGACCGCCTGCGGTGGACAGCATAAATGCGGCCAGTCCCAGCAGAATAATGAAGATGGTCTTCAAGCTCAAGAAATTGGAAGCGGTTGCAGTTGCGCCAACGGTAATACCGAGGAAGATGGTCACGATGTTCATCAGCTCGTTCTGTGCAGTTTTGGAGATACGATCGGTAACGCCGCAGGTAGTCAGCAGATTACCGAACATCAGACAGCCTACCAGAGGTCCTGCATCGGGAACGATCAGAATCACGGTAAAGGTAACAACGATAGGGAAGAGGATCTTTTCAAGCTTGGATACGGGACGAACGGCACCCATTACGATCTTTCTGTCCTTCTTGGAGGTGAGCAGCTTCATAATGGGAGGCTGGATCATGGGGATCAAAGCCATATAGGAGTATGCCGCAATGGCGATGGCACCCAGAAGATGGGGCGCAAGGGTTTTGGTGACGAGAATTGCCGTAGGACCGTCTGCACCGCCGATGATACCGATGGAAGCCGCTTCCTGGGGGTTGAAGCCGAGGAAGAGTGCGCCAAAGAATGCGGCAAATACACCAAACTGAGCAACAGCACCAAGAAGCAAGCTTTTGGGGTTGGCGATCAGAGGAGCAAAGTCGGTCATTGCACCGATACCGATGAAGATCAAGCAAGGATAGATGCCCAGCTTTACGCCCAGATACAGCAGGTCAAGCAGACCGCCGTTATGAACAATCATATCCCAGTCAAGTCCGTCGCTGTTTAAGGTGATGGACTCGATGGTCAGGGTGATCGCCTTATCGGAGCCAAGAGAACCGTCCGCATCGGCGGCGTAGATGGCATCCTTGTAGGAAAGAAGCAGGTCAACGAGCTCCTGGCTTCCGTCCTTGATCTTTGCAAAGTCAGCAGGCTCGGCGTCGATCACATTTGCACCAACCAAATTGGTGTGCATTTCAGTAAGAACATCGGCAAGCTTGGTGTCTTCGGTAAGCGCCGTGGGCTCACCTTCATAATAGCCTTCTTCAATCATCACGTTCTGTACGTCGGCTATCACGACAGAAGTGTCTTCGCTGATGAACAGATTCATATGGAACATTTCGGTTCCGGGGAGGTTACCCAGCAGCATACCGATGGCGATAGGCAGAAGCAGAAGGGGTTCAAACTTCTTTGCAATTGCCAGATATACCAGTACGCAGACGATGGCAAACATTGCGATGACCTTGAGCACTTCAACGGCATCTCCAAGGGCAATCAGTCGCGCAAAGCCGGTAGACTCCAGAAACGTTTTCAGCGTTTCAAGAATTTGAGCCATGTTGTAATTCCTTTCTTTTGTAGGTTACAATCCGGTTGATTGGTTGATTACTTCAGAGAGCAGAGCAGATCGTCGGTCTGAACAGCGGCGCCCTTGGTCACGTTTACGGAAGCAACGGTACCGTCCTGGGGAGCCTTGATCTCGTTTTCCATCTTCATAGCCTCGACAACCATCAAAGTGTCGTCCTTCTTAACTGCCTGTCCCTGTGCAACGTTGATCTTCAAAACGGTTCCGGGGAAGGGGGACTTCACTGCAACGGAGCCTGCGGCTGCGGTAGCCTTGGGAGCTGCCTTGGGTGCTGCTGCGGGAGCAGCGGCAACGGGTGCGGATACGGGAGTGACGGTGGCATCTGCAGCCACTTCTTCAACGACGACCTCGTAGGTATTGCCGTTTACGGTAACACTGAATTTTCTCATAATTGTTATCTCCTTACTTCTTGATTATTTCTTGTTCCAAGCGGCCTTAGCCGTCGTCTTTTTAAAGGAAACCACTCTGAAGGACCCAACGGGGGCTTCAGTCATCACGGCAATTGCCGCAGTGATTGCCGCAACGATCTCTTCTTCGTTTTCAGCTGCGGCTTCTTCAACGGGTGCGGTAGCGGGTGCAGAAGTCTCTTCTACCGCCTGTGCCTTCTTTGCGGCTGCCTTCTTGTCCTTTGCGGCAAATGCGGCACCGATGATCTGCAAAATCAGCATGATGATCAGCAAAACGGTAAAGACGACCAGCATACCCAGCACCATGGTGATGATACCGGTGGAAAACTTTTCGCCAAGAGTCAGCGATTCAAATAATATAGTGGAAGGTTGCATTACTATTCATCCTTTCCTTGTAAATTACAGGGGAAGGTTGCCATGCTTCTTGTAAGGAGCCGTGGTGGCCTTGCCCGAAAGCATTTCAAGAGCAGCGGCAACGCGCATTCTCAACTGATCTGCGCTGATGATATCGTCGATATCGCCGTTTCTTGCGGCGGTAACGGGAGAGCAGACCTTACCTGTCCATTCAGCGGTAACTGCTTCCTTTTCAGCCATAGGATCTGCGGCAGACTTGATCTGCTCGGCATAGATAAACTCAACTGCTGCTTCGGTGGGCATTACGGAAATGCTTGCAGAGGGGGTAGCCAGAGCCACGTCAGCACCCAGAGTCTTGGAGCCGAAGATGGTGAACACGGTAACGTACGCCTTACCGGTAACCACAGTCACCTTTGCGGTGGTGGAAACGGCGTAGGCAGAAGCAAGTCTTGCAAGCTTGCTTGCAAAGGGAGCCTTCTCGCAGCAAGCGCAAGCAGCAGTGCCTTCACAGTCAACCAGAGTAACAACGGGAATGCTGAAGCTATCGCAGAAGGAAACGAACTGTGCAGCCTTTTCTGCGCCCTTGGAGGTCAGCTT
>JAGBIB010000212.1 GCA_017935195.1 Clostridia bacterium | reverse complement strand
TTTTTAGTCTGTCTACTTGACAGGGGGCACATTAAAGAATGCTCCTGAGGTTGGTTCTTTTTATCTGTTGCGCACGTACCAAGCGGGGCGGTCAAAGCCGTCCCAAAAGATTTCGACTTCGTCAAATTGGAAATAGATATTCACAACCTCAGATGAGTGATTACATCTGCTTCCTTCAAGCACCCAATAAGAATCGAAAAAGCTCAAAGCGTACACCCAAAAGTTCTCTTCAAAACGGGACAATACAAGCGTCTGCGCCTCTTTTCCTTCGTAGGATTTTAAAGGAACGGTTTCTTCAAGCTCCCCCTTTTGAGAATAACGCACACGGGCAGGCTCTTCCACCTTCAAAAGCCGAAAGCCCCGAAAAATGATCTTTGCCCCATCGAGCTCCATGTCGGTGTCGTACCCCTCTATCACGTCCTTGTGTACATTAAGCATCCGTATGTCCATCTTCAAAAGGTCACCTTCAAAAATGCAGGAGGTAATTTCGCTGTCGTGAAACTCAAAATCTTCAAGTTTGTTGCCGTGATGGCTCATATTTTTCTCCTCTGATTTTTTGTGCCATTCATTTACTGCGCCGCATAGTGCATCCACAGCTTTTTGAGCGAGTGCCCTGCCCGGTTTATGGCGTCAAGATCATATCCATGGTAAGCAAGTGAGGACCAGCACTTTGCCTTTTCGGTAAAGCCCCTTCGTTCAAGATTCTTATATCCTTCATAGAATTGACGCTCCTTTTCGGAAATATAAAGCAGATCCCGGAGCTCGTCGTTTATCAGCTTTGCCACGAAAAAGCGGGATGCGACACCGCTGTTTTCATCCCTGAAATAGCCCAAAAGAAAAACGGTGTCGGAGGGCTCGTCATATTCAAGAGAGGTCAGCACGAGGTTTGGGTCCTCACCGAGAATCTTCTTTTTCAGGGCAAAATCCCGCCCATCGTACACCGAAAGGACTGTTCGCAAGGAATTTATATGGTTTTCTATGCTATAAAATACAAGACCGTCGGGCGAAAAACAAAAGTGTTTACTGCAACCGCACTCTTTTTTCAAAAAGCGAAACTTCTTAATTAAAGAACGGGTTTCAAGAGAGTAGACTGCCATACGCCCCTCGGTGGTCACCACCACAAACAGATCGCCCAAAGGAGAAATGGCACAATCGTAGGCATAGGTCAGATCCTTAAATTTAGCAAGCTCTCTGCCCTCTTTATCTAACAGATACACCGTCTGCCCCGTGCAGCCGATCTGAAACCGATCGTTGCATACCAAGCTGAAAAAAGATTTCATTTTTCACTGTTCCTTTCTTTTATAAACCATCCTCAAATCGGTACTATGGCAGGTCATCATAGCGTTCCTTCTAACAGGAACCACTGTACTCCTCGAGCTTTTATCGCACCGTCATTCCCCTTGCCTCAAAAAGCTTTTTAAGGCACATGGAGGGGGCGGAAGAGTAGTCGGTCACGAAATCAAGCTTGTTGCCGAAGGGATATTTGCCTATGCCGAAAAAGCGTTCGCAAATACGGGAGGGCATCGGCGCTCTGCCCACCTTTTGCCACGAAGAGGTATCGGGAAGTTCAAAGGCTCTGTAGGAGCCAAGCCGTCCGATATCCTCCAAAATCCACTCTCTGTCAAAGGTCAGATAGGTGTTTTTCAGAATGCACAGAAGCATTCTCTCCCCGTCTCCCAGATCAAAGCGCTCCATCACCACAGCCACTCTGTAGCCAAAGCCACCGCTATAAGGGATAGAAACCACGTCCCCTGCCCTGAATTTCGGCAGGGCTGACGAGACGTTTTCCGATCTGCATACCGATAAGAGCTTTCCCACCGTCATACCTGCGGTGTTCTTAAAGGGTGCCTTGAAATCACTCTTCCATCCATAAAGAAGAGAGGCGGTCACCTGTTCCTTGACCCCTGCAGGTACCTTGATCTGACCAACCTTTTTAAAATTCGACTTGCCGGGAAACTCCTCGGCAACGTAACCGTTCATATAGCCGATCTCTTCGTCAAGAAAGCGCAAACTCGTTAACTCTTCTGCCGTGAAAGTGGGAGAAAGCAAAGCGCAAAAGATCTGCTCCTTCCACCCCTCTTTTTTGTAGCGGTCAAGAAGGATCGTCACACGGTAGCCCTCTTCGTATTTGTAGGCAAGACAGTCACCCACCAAAAAAGGAGGAAACTCCCTTTCTGCAGGCGGCGCACGGCGGACTCTGACCTTGGCTCTCGGTGTTTGGAGGGAAGCAAGAAAGTCCTCAAGCTTCTTTTGCCGCACCTTCAGATTCTTTTCACTTGCCCCAAGCTCTTTATAAAAGAAAAGGTTTTCGCCCGTTTCTATGATCTCCTTCACACGGGACAGAATCTCTTCCGAAAGGGCGCCGCACATCCATTCTGCCTTTGCAATGGCAAAATAGACGTCGTGAAGCACCCCGTCCTCCTCGTCAAAATGTGCGAGGTATTCCGAAAGAATCTCCTTTTTAATGGCGATCGGATCTTCACCTCTGTCATATTCCTCCATAAAGCGGCTATAGATCTCACAAAACTCATCACTTTGGGTCATGCCCATTCCCCAACAGCCCATATTTTTTCCTATCGTTTTCCTTTCTTCTTGTAAACCATCCTCAGCTCGGTGCAGGGACTGCCGATCATCACTGTTTTTTCTTTGCCGTCCAAGCGAAAGCCGTATCGTTCATAAAAGCGGATGGCTTTTTCATTGCCTGCAAGCACCCACAAAGCCACCTTATCATAGCCGTCAAGGCGCTCCATTGCGGCGTTCATCAAGCGGTAGCCCACCTTTTTTCCTTGATGGGCGGCAAGCAGGTAGATGGCGTAGATCTCGCCCGTATCGGCGGCATTTTCATCACGGCAGGCGCCGCAGGTGACAAAGCCAGCCACTTCTTCGCCGATCTTGGCTACAAGACTATCGTTTTTTTGAAACGCCGCGATCTTTTCGCATTTTTCGGGCGTAACGGTTTTTAAATATTCCTCATCCATCAGCCCCTTGTAGGTTTCCTGCCAAGAGTGGTACATCACCCCGCCCATTCCCTTTATTTCGGTGTCGGTTTGGGGTATTTTGAGTTGAAAATCGTGCATTTCATTCTCCATTTCGATGGTCGTTTGAAAATACCGTTCTTGAAAAGCAGTATATTCCTCAATCTGCGCACGGGTAAAGCGCATCCCCTCAGGTACAGCAACCAGCTTGTCCTCCACATCGTTTTCCCTGTGGATCACGGCGATGACCCGCGCGGTATATTCCAAGACGGGCTCGGGAACACCCATCAAATACACGTCGATCTCCTCACCGTCACCGCTGAGGGTATCAGGCAGGTAGCCGTAATTGAGAGGATAGATCGTTTGAGGGTACTGAGGATGGGCAGATCCAAGGGGACGGTCGATGGTGATTTCTACAGTTTTGCCAAGATAGGATGAGAGATCAACGCATTTTTTCATAGAATATCTCTTATTTTATTCAAACGCGCCCTTGACTCTACGAAGCGCCTTGATGATGCCGATGTGCTGGGGGCACTGCTCCTCACACTGACCACAGGCAACGCAGGAGGATGCCTTGCCGTAGCCGCTTTCCCACAGATTGTCGTAATATTCGCCCTGGGTGGAGAAGCCGTTGTTCAGCGACACCAGCTCTAAATTATAAAGCTCGAAATACTTGGGGATGGGGATATTTTGAGGGCATCCTGCGGTGCAATAATTACAAGCGGTGCAAGGCACGGCGATAGACTCTCTGATATACTTCACCGCCTGCGCCACCATCTCTTCTTCTTTCTCGGTCAGAGGCTTGAAGTCTGCCATGTAGGAGGTATTGTCAAGAAGCTGTTCCATATTGGACATACCGCTAAGCACCATCATCACGCCCTCCTTCTCTGCCGCAAAACGGATGGCGTAGGAAGGGCAGGAGGCCTCGGGGTTATAGTCCTTAAACATCTTTTCCGCCTTTTCGGGCAGTTTGGCAAGGGTGCCTCCCTTCACAGGCTCCATGACGATGACCTCTTTGCCGTGCTTTCTTGCCGTTTCATAGCAAAGCCTTGACTGGATGTTTCGATCCTCCCAGTCAAGATAGTTGATCTGAAGCTGTACGAACTCCACCTCGGGATGCTCGGTTAAGATCTTGTCAAGAACCGAGGCACGATCGTGGAAGGAAAAGCCCAGATGCTTGATGTACCCTTCTTCCCTTTTCTTTGCAAGATACTCGAAAACGTGGAATTTTACCGCCTTTTCGTAGTTCACCGTGCCAAGGTTGTGCAGCAGATAATAGTCAAAAAAGTCCACGCCGCACTTTTCCATCTGCTCCTTGAAAATGGGGTCTACCTGCCCCTCCTCCTTGATAAGCGACATGGGCATTTTGGAGGCAAGGGTAAAGCTGTTGCGGGGATGCCGCTCTACCAGCAGCTCCCTTGCGATGCGCTCGCTTTCAAAATCGTGGTACATATAGGCGGTGTCAAAATAGGTAAAGCCGCGCAGAAGGAAGGTGTCGATCATTTTCTTCACCTGCTCCTTGTCGATGCTCTTGTTGTTCTGCGCCTCAAGAAGGGGCAATCTCATCAATCCGAATCCTAACTTTTTCATCATTCGCTCCTTAAATAAATTACATTGGGGCACCGCCCCGAGAAGAAAAATGCGTTCTCATTTTTCTTCAGTGAAATATTTTTCCTTTGGAAAAATGTGAAATAGAGTATCCTTTACAGAATACTCTGTGAAATCGCCACTGCGTGGCGGTGAACTCTTTTCCCTGCGGGAAAAGGGGTAAAGGTTCAATCAGTAGCATTGTTTTCCATAAGTTGCCCGTAAGGAATGAAGGGCGACGGATCATCGGTATGCTCGCCGATCATCTTTTCCATCCAGATCATATCGTACCATCTGTCAAACTTTCTGCCGCAGGCGGTGAAGTGCGCCACCTTTTGATAGCCCATCCTCTCGTGAAAGCGGATGCTGGCATCGCTTAAATAGGGATCGTCGGGATCGGGGCTGAGGGCAATGCAAGCGTTGAGGTTCAGCACGCCCTGCTTTTTTAACTCCTCTTCAAGGGCGGTATAAAGCAGTCTGCCTGCCCCCCGTCCTCTGCAGTCGGGGTCTAAATAGATGGTGGTCTCCACCGCTCTGTTATACGCGGGGCGCTCCTTAAAGGGCGAAGCGTAGGCATAGCCGATGCGCCTTTGCCCCTCCTTTGCCACCAAAAAGGGGTATCTTTCCAGCGTTTTTTCAATCTTTTTGGCAAATTCGTAAACGGGCATCGCTTCGTAGTCAAAGCTTACCGCCGTTTTCAGGGTATAGTGACCGTAAATGACGGCGCAGGCAAGGGCATCGTCCCTGCTTGCCACCTGTATTTTGATTTTTTCCAAAAGACGCTCCTTTCTTAAAAAACGAACTGCACCAGCACCAGATAAAGCACCGTTCCCGAAATAATGCTAAACAGCGTATTCCTCTTCCACACGTAGGTCGCCCCCACCGCAAGGCAGGCAAGAAGAGGGGGTAAAAAGCCCGAAAGCCCGCCAAAATGCACCCCTTTTAAGCAGTAGACCACCAGCATACCCATAATGGCGAAAGGCAGGGTCTTACCTAAACGCTCGATCAGCTTCGGCGTTTTTTTCTTACCCGAAAAGAGGAGAAAGGGTAAAAAACGGGTTGCCGCCGTGACGATGCTCATCACTGCTATGGCAAGCCAGATATGAAGATCATCCATTCTGCTCCTTGCCTCCTTCCCTTTTGCCCTTATAAAGGCAGAGGATCACCGCTATGCCCAGCATGGCGGGAATGAGAAATCCCTCCGCTCCGAAGATAGGCAGGCAAAGAAGAGACACCCCCACCCCTGCAAGGGCGGGCAGGTGATCCTTGCTTGACAGCCACTGCTCCAAAAAGACGGTAACGAACAGCGCCGTCAGGGCAAAGTCTATCCCCTCGCTGTTGAAGTGAATAAGCCTGCCCGCAACAGCGCCCAGCGCCGTTCCTGCCACCCAGTAAAGATGGTCAAAGAGCGAAACGAGCAGATAGTAGTTCTTTCGTTGCTCCAAGGGGATCTTCGTCAAATCACGGCAGACCAGCGAATAGGTCTCGTCGGTTAAGGCGAAGATCAGATAGGGCTTTCTTTTGCCCGTATCTTTATATTTATCGATCATCGAAATGCCGTAAAAGAGGTGTCTTGCATTGACCATCAGAGTGGTGAGTCCCACCGTGACAAGAGAGGCACCCCCCGTAAAGAGTCCGATGGCGGCGTACTGCATCGAGCCTGCATAAATAAAAAGGCTCATTACAAGGGCAACGGGCAGTCCATAGCCTGCGGCGTGCAGGACGATGCCAAAGCCAAAGCCCAGCACAAGATAGCCCGTCATCACGGGTAGGGTGTCCACAAGCGCTTTTTTGACGATTTTTTTCATTTTGACTGCCGCCTCCCTTCTTTTTTACAAATTTACACCTTCTATACTACCGCTTTTCCCCGTTTTTGTCAAGTGGTGCTTTGCCCTTTTCGGGCGTTTTGAGAAATTTCTGACCCCCTTTCCCTTCCCCCTTTTTTGTTCTCTTTTGACCATTTTCCCCAAAAGAGATTGACAAGAGCACGCTTTTTTGCTATACTGTTTGCGTATAGTTTACATACAGTTTACATACGCGGTTATATATAAGAGAAAGGTCAGGAGAACGTCATGTCTGAGATCAATTATAAGCACCTGAAGCCCTACCATCTTGCAAAAAGGCCCCACAGACAACCCATGTGGACCAGAGTCGTCATCCGTATCGCATCCGATCTTTGCCTGTTGGGGGTAAAGAATAAGGTAACCAAGGTCAATATGGAGGGACTCAAGCCCCCCTATTTTCTGTTAAGCAACCATATGCAGTTCGTGGACTTCTATATGATGTCTAAGGGCACCTTCCCCCATCCCGTTTCAAACGTGGTCACGGTAGACGGCTACTACCGCCGCGCAATCCTGCTTGAGATCATCGGCAGCATCGGCACGAGAAAGTTCGTTTCCGACGTTTCCATGGTCAAGAATATGCTCCATGTGGTGAAGAAAAACAAGGACGTACTTTGTATGTTCCCCGAAGCGCGCTACTCGCCCTGCGGAACCCTTGCCTATCTGCCCGAGGGCGTTGGTGCCATGGCAAAGAAGATGAACGTGCCCGTGGTGGTGGCAAAGCATCACGGAAACTATCTCTATACCCCCTTCTGGAGCTACCGCCACAAGAGAAAAGAGGCGGTCTTACACACCGAATTCAAAAAAATCCTCACCCCCGAGCAGATGGCGGAAATGTCCCCCCGCGAGATCGACGACGTCATCCGCCGCGAAATGCGCTACGACGAATACCGCTATCAATACGAAAACAATATCCGCATCACCTATGAAAAGAGAGCGGAGGGTCTTCACAAGGTGCTTTACCAATGCCCTGCCTGCAAGACCGAATTCAAAATGACCTCCAAGGGTGCCACTCTGACCTGCGGTCACTGCGGCAAGAGCTGGGAGATGGACGAGCTGGGCAGAATGCACGCCACCGAAGGTGAAACCGAATTTCCCCACGTTCCCGACTGGTTTGAATGGCAGAGAGAGAACGTGAAAAAGGAGGTGGCGGAGGGTCGCTACCGCTTTGAGGACGACGTGCGCGTTTATTCGCTTTACAACCCCAAAAAGTTCGTCTATCTGGGAGATGCCAAGGTGGTGCACGACGAAAACGGCTTTACCCTGACGGGAAATTACGAGGGACAGCCCTACACCGTGACCCGTTCCTCCAAGGGAATGTACGGTCTGCACGTGGAGTACGAATACTGCTACATCGAGCCCAAGGACTGCTTCGACATTTCCACCCCCACCGATTCCTTCTATTGCTATCCTTCAAAAGAAAACGTGGTCACCAAGCTCTCCTTTGCCACCGAGGAGATCTACAAAAAGGTCAATCCCAACCACACTCTCGAAAACTGATTACAAGCCCGCAGATCGATTATCGGACGGTCTGCGGGTATCCACCGCTTACCGCAAAATGCGGCAAAGAAAGAAGGCACTATGCGCGCTCCATACGTCTTTGACCCACAAAATCCCCATATCGTCCCCGATCTGCTTCTGCCTGCCCTTTCCGCCCACGGTGTGAAAAAGGAAGAGGTTCTTGCTTTGCTTTGTGTCGATCTTGACGATGACTGCCTTTTTAAGGACTGCTATCTGGTCGCCACGAAGGAGCGGCTTTTGTATATTGCAGGCGTCACCCGGCTTTGCCGCGAAGATAAGAAGACCTTGCAGGTCTTCGTTCCCTGCAAGCAAACCGAATGGCAGATGAAGGATCTATCCGAGATGAAAATGGAGGATCTCGTCTCCTCCTGCCGCCTTACTGCGGTTTGCCAAAACGAGCGCTTCGTGCTTTGTAACTTCTCCCTCTCCTTTAAGGAGGACGTGCGCATCTTCAGAGGCTATCTTGAGGAAATTGCCAAAACGGGCAGTTTTACCCCTCTTTCGGGAGAAAAGGCAAAGAAGAAAGAGCTTTACTGCCCCAAGTGCGGCTTACGATACGCAGACGCCGAAAACAAGGTCTGCCCCCGCTGTCAAAAGCAGAGCAAGACCGTATGTCGCACGGCAAAGCTGCTTTCGGGCTACAAATGGAAGCTGATCCTCATTGGTCTGACCCTCATCCTCTCAGGTGCCCTCTCTGTGGTGGCACCCTACTTCTCGGCGGGCTTCTTTTACGATGAGGTACTGGATGCGGCAGGCGCGTTTTACGGAAAGATCCTGCTGGTCATCGGCATCATCGTGACAACCAGACTCCTTTCCCAGCTGGTTTCCAGTATTCACAGCGCTCTGACCTCGGTCATTGCCGCAGATATGGTCTACGATCTGCGAAAAATCATCTTCTCCTCCATCAATCGCCTTTCCCTTTCCTTTTTTACCTCCCGAAAAACGGGCGGTCTGATGACGCAGGTCAATTCCGATGCGCAGACCATCTACTGGTTCTTCTGCGACCTCATCCCCTCCTTCACGGTGAATATGGTGCAGGTGGTTGCCGCCATCCTGATCATGTTCCTTTTAAGTCCACCCCTTTGTCTTGCCGCCATCCTCTTTATCCCTCCGTCCATCGTTGCCATCAGAGCCATCTTCAAAAAAATGGACGTTCTGCACAGCCGCCGCTTCGGCAGAAGCAGGTCGCTTTCCTCCGCCCTTTCGGATATGCTGGGTGGTGTGAGAGTGGTCAAGGCCTTTTCGGGTGAGCAAAAGGAGCAAAAGCGCTTCAACAAGAAAAACGAAGAGCTTGCCCGCGCCGACTTAAACACCAACTTATACGGCGCCAAGGCTTTTCCCGGTGTGGAGCTGCTTTTACGCCTTGGAAACAGCCTTGTGTGGGCTGTGGGCGGCGTGATGATCCTTTTACATCTGACCAATCCCGCTCTGGTGGGAGAACGGCAGGTACTGACCTACGGTCTGCTTGCCACCTTCCTTTCCTACGTTTCCATGATCTATTCTCCCCTTTTCGGGTTCGTGGATATGATCTCCCAAGCGGCAGACAGCATCAAGGCAATGAGCAGACTTTTTGAGATCATGGACGCAAGGCCCGATGTGGTGGAGCGCAGCGACCCCTTGCGCCTTGAGGAGGTAAAGGGCGGCTTGCGCTTTGAGAATACAGGCTTTTGCTACCTTCCCGGTCAGACTGTGCTTGAAAAGATCTCCTTTGAGGTGGAGGCAGGCAAGACGGTGGGGATCGTTGGCAAAACGGGTGCGGGAAAATCCACCCTCGCCCATCTGATCCTCCGTCTTTACGATCCAACCGAGGGCGATATCTACCTTGACGGGGTCAATTTAAAGGATCTGTCCTTTGAGGATCTGCGTAAAAACGTGGCGATCGTTTCCCAAGACACCTATCTCTTTGCGGGCACCATTCTTGAAAACGTCCGTTACGCCCGTCCCGACGCCACTCTTATGGAGGTCTTTGAGGCCTGCGTGGCATCGGGCGCCCACGAATTCATCATGAAGCTAAAAGACGGATACGAAACCCGTATCGGACAGGGCAACGCCGATCTTTCGGGCGGTGAGCGGCAAAGGCTGTCCATTGCCCGTGCCATTTTGAAGGACCCCAAGATCCTGATTCTTGACGAAGCCACCGCCGCCATGGACACCCGCACAGAAATGATCATCCAGCGCTCGCTGACCGCTCTTTCAAGGGGGCGCACCACCCTGATCATTGCCCACCGTCTTTCCACCCTGAGAGATGCCGACGAGCTGATCGTCATCGACGGGAAAACGGTGGCAGAACGGGGCACGCCCGCCGAGCTGATCCGCCAAAAAGGCATTTATTACACGCTATACAAAATGCAGACCGAGGCACTCAAGACCATCGGTATTGCAGAGGATTGACTGCAGAAAGGAGATCGCAGATCCATGAATTCGGTTTTTGAGATCGCAGGGGTCACCCCCCTGACCGTTGAAAATACAAGGATCGCTCTTGAGGGAGATTTTCCCGTCCTTTATCAAAAAAGTGAAAACGGAGAGGAGCGCGTGGGCGTATTCAAGACCCAAAGAGCCTTTCCCTTTGAAAAGGAAGAGGAATTTCTCGTCCTTTTATCCGAAGAAGGAAAGGAGCTTGGCTTCATCCGTAAACTGAGCGACCGCACCGACGAGGAGATCGCCATTCTGCAAAAAGACCTTGCAAGGCGGTATTTTATGCCCCGCATCAAAAAGATCCACAAGGTCAAGGAGCAGTTCGCCTTTTCCTACTGGAAGGTGGACACCGAAAGCGGCCCTCTTGAATTTTCGGTGAGAGACACCTACAAATCCCTCATCCATCTGGGTGCCCGCATCATCGTGACCGATGCCGACGGCAACCGCTACGACATTCCTGACTATCACACTCTTGACAAGGCAAGCCGCAAGCAGATCGATCTTTATCTTTGGTAAGAGGAACAGTATGCAACCTTTTTGGAAAAAGAAAAAAGAACAGCTCTCGCTGAGGCAAACGTTGATCAGCTTCGACGGGCGCTTTGAAAAAGATCCTTATCTTGACCTGATCGCCTACAATTACCGACCTTTGGAGGACGGCTTTGAGCGCATCCGCGGGATCGGAGTGATCCTGGAGGATCGGATTCTTTGCTATGAGGAGGGCGCGCTGAAAAGCACCTTTCTTTTAAAGGACGCCACCCGATTTTTGCTTCACGAAAGCGGAGCGTACGTGCGCATCGTCCTTTGTAAGGGACAAGAGCGTCATACCGTGGCAACGGGCGATTTAAAGTATAAGGAGCGCTACGCCGCCTTCGTGCAGGCGCTTTGCCGCCTTCTTGAGGAAGGAAAATACATCCCTCCTGCGGCACTCAAGGAGAAGGTCTGTCCCCGCTGCGGAAGACCCTACCGCCCCGGAAGCAACAGCTGCGTACGGTGCGGCAGTAAAAAGAAGCAGTTTGCCTGGCTTTTTACCATCATCAAGCCCATGCTGCCCCTGCTTCTTTTATGCATCCTTCTCTTCTTGCTCATCTCTGCCGTGGGACTGGTGTCCCCCTTGCTTTCCGAATATATGGTGGACGGCTTTTTGAAAAACGAGCAGGCAGGAAAAAACGAAGTCCTTCCCTATCTGCTGGTGGTGCTTGCCCTGTTTGGCTGTACCCTCTTTTCAAGACTGCTTTCCGCCCTGCGCAGTATCATTTCTTCAAGACTGGGCAGTAAGACGGCTGAAAAGCTGCGCTCCTCGGTCTTTGAAAAGATCCAGAATCTCTCCCTTGCGGGCATCAACCGCAGAACTGCGGGCGAACTGATGCAAAGAGTGACCGACGATACCGCCGTTTTGAAGAATTTCTTAACGGGTGACCTTGGAAACATCGTGGAGCAGGTGACCACCTTCCTTGCCATCGGTGTCATTCTCATCGTCTTCGACGTGAAAAACGGCACGCCCCTCTTTTGCCTCATCTTCCTGCCCGCCATTCCCGCCCTTCTCCTCTTCCGCCTCTTTCACCGCCGCATCCATCGGATCTACCGCACCCAATGGCAGGTGACCTCCAAGGCAAGCACCCTGTTACACGATATTTTTTCGGGCATTCGGGTGGTCAAGGCCTTCGGCAGAGAAAAGGACGAGATCGCAAAATACCAGGGGGCGATCGGAGCGGTCAAGCGGGTACAAAAGCGCAACGAGCTTTTCTGGGCGGTCTTTTCGCCGATGCTGAACACCATGATGACCATGGGCGAGTTTTTCGTCCTCTTCTTCGTGGGCAACGCCATCTTAAAGGGCGATATGACCCTTGGTGAAATGACCAAATTCACCGCCTACGCCTCCATGATCTACGGGCCGCTTCGTTCTATGGCGTTCATTCCCCGACGTATCATGAGGGTGACCACCTCCCTTTCCAAGATCTACGATCTGATGGTGGACGACGACGTGCAGACCCATCCCGAAAATGCATCAGAAAAGGCGCTGACGGGACGTCTTTCCTTCAAAAACGTGTCCTTCGGGTACGAGGCGGGAAAGCCCGTATTAAAGCACGTGGATCTTGAGGTACATCCCGGTGAAATGATCGGGATCGTGGGCAGATCGGGGGTGGGCAAAAGCACCCTGATCAATCTGGTGATGCGCCTTTACGATACCGAGGAGGGGCAGGTGCTTCTTGACGGCGTGGACATCAAGGACCTTTCCCCCGAAACGCTCAGGGGGAGCGTGGGTGCGGTGCTTCAGGAGACCTTCCTTTTTGCAGGCACCATCCGTGACAACATCGCCTACGCCAAGCCCAACGCCACCGGCGAAGAGATCATTGCCGCCGCCAAGGTGGCGGGAGCGCACGAATTCATTATGAGGCAAAAGGACGGCTACGACACCTACGTTGGTGAGAAGGGCTTCACCCTTTCGGGCGGTGAGCGGCAACGCATTGCCATTGCCCGCGCCATCCTTCTGGATCCTAGGATCCTCATCCTTGACGAGGCGACCTCCGCCCTTGACACCGAAACCGAAAAGCAGATCCAGGACGCCCTGCAAAAGCTGATCGCGGGGCGCACCACCCTTGCCATTGCCCACAGGCTCTCCACCCTGAGAAACGCCACCAGACTCATCGTCCTTGACGATCACGGCATTGCCGAGCAGGGTACCCACGAGGAGCTGATGCAAAATAAGAACGGCATCTACTACGGTCTTGTGATGGCGCAACGGCAGATGTCCTCAAAAAAGCAATAATTAAAAAAAGACCGTCTTAGACTCCTTCTCATAAGGATGTTTACCGTAGGGGCGATCATTGATCGCCCGCAAACAACCGCAAAACCAAAACGGGCGACCAATGGTCGCCCCTACAAACAAATTTCGGCAGAGAACTTGTTTTCTCTGCCGATTTGTGTTACATTGGGGCTAACAGAAAGCCTCCCTCCGAGAGGGAGGTGGCACGCGTAGCGTGACGGAAGGAGCCTGCGTGACTTTAGATTTGTACTAACTTCATTGTAACGCGCTCTCCCTCACCCGACTTCGTCGTGAGCTCCCTCCCAGAGGGAGCCTTTGGATATG
>JAGBIB010000211.1 GCA_017935195.1 Clostridia bacterium | reverse complement strand
TTACAGTATACCATATTTTTTATTTTATTGCAAGGACTTTAGATCTATTTTTTTATTTGCGATCAAAAAAGGCAGGCGAAGCAAAATGCTTCGCCTGCCCTTTTGATTAAAACTAGATCATCTGTTTTTGTGTGATTTTCACATATAAGATTTAAAATCCTATTTTTCCTCAACCCCAAAAACCGTCTCAAAAGCTGTGGCGGCCTTGCTCCCGTTCAACAATTTACCCGCAAACGTCGCCTCGGTAGAAGGATAATCGGAAAACATAGATGATCCGCCCAAAGTAAATGTCACTCCTTCATAAGTCCAACTGATCGTAAGCAATTCTCCGTTCACATATCTATATACAAGTCCTTGATCAACATACGTTCCGCTACTCTTTTGAGGAAGAATGCGCATATTTTCCGAATTAACCTTCGTAATAGGGGAAGAAGAACCGATTGTTTCTTCTAACGTATCGTGATCTATATGCAACGAAAGCACATAGCCCGATGAATCTCTTAAATTATACTTATACGATGAATAATCATCCGCATAAAATTCACTCAAAACAACAAAACCAAGAAAATTGCCCAGTTCTTTAATCTCCTCATACATCACAAACTCCTGTGGCAATTTAGTCGTATTCAAAAATGCGGTGTAATCATCCGTTGAGGTTATCGTCAGAATTACACGATCATCGCCTTCCGGTAGTGTTACAACATTACCGGTATCCTCACTTCTCATTGCGCTACACGAACATACTGCAACAGACAAGCACAACAATAAAATAAATACAATTGAGTTTTTCATAATTTGCTCCTTTCAATTATCAGTGAACATATCTGTTTGTCTCACTGAACTGATAACAAAAAACGCATAAGCCCCCTATGCTTGCGGCTTATGCGCGGAAATAAATGATTTGCAGATCATACCTCTTTTCCATAGAGAAGGAGCCGTCCTGCAAGTTCCACGGCATACCGCAATTTGAAAAGATCTTCATTACAAATCCTCCCTGACGGTATTTTTGGCAACTGCTCACATATCTCATATATATAGTATATCAAAGTACGTTTAATATGTCAATAGACAAACTGTTAAAAATCGGCTCAACAACCAAAAAAAGAGGCTTCTTCATATCTTGAGAAGCCTCCGTTTTTTGTTAAACAGGTAAAAACGCCGCCACTACTGCAAGCAAAACGGCAGGAAGAAGATTTGCAACTCTGATCTTTTTGCCCCACACCAAATTGAGTCCCACGCAGAAAATGAGGATGGAGCCGATCATCGACAGGTTTAAAAGGGCTTGATCGGTCAAAAACGGTGCGATCAAGCGGGACAACAGAGTGATGAAGCCCTGCCAGAGTGCCACGGGAATGGCTGAAAACAGGCATCCCTTACCCAGAGAGCACGCCATCACCATCACGATGATCAGGTCGAGGATGGCTTTGGTCACGAGGATGGAGATATCGCCGTTGATGCCGTCCTCCACCGCCCCCACGATCGCCATGGCACCGATGCAGACGGTGAGCGAGGCGGTAACGAATCCGTCAACAAAGGAGCCATCCTTGGCGTTGCCCGTTTTTTTCTTCAGCCATACGCCGAACTTTTCAAAGCCTGCTTCGATGTTGATCAGTTCCCCGATCAGCGCACCAAGGGCAAGACAACCGATGATCAGAAGGCTTCCGCCGCTGACCACCTTCCCCTCGTTTACCGTCAGCATCCCCTCCAGCGCCCCTGCAATGCCCAAAAAGAGCACGCAGATGCCGCACGCCTTTGAAAGGGTGTCCTTAAATCGTTCCTTAATGAATTTTCCGCACAAAAGCCCCAAAAGTCCGCCTACCACGATGGCGGCGGCATTGATGAGCGTTCCAAGTCCGTACATTTGATGATTCTCTCTTTTGTTATTCCAGAATATTGGTGGTAATATAGTCTACCCCCAGCGAGATCAGCTCCTCTGCGCGTGCGGGATCGTCCACAGTCCAGCAGTTGATCTCCACGCCTGCCTGCTTCAGCATTGCCACCGTCTGCTCGTTTAAACGGTCGTGGCGGACGTCCAAACCAAGATCATAGTCCTTGCACGCCGCAATCAGCTTTTCATCGATCTCTCTGTAGGAAAGATACTGTGCGTGCGCCTCGGGGCAGATCTCCTTTAAATCCACCAGATTGGCGTGAAAAAAGGAGATGAACACCGTGTTTTCAAGCATTTCAAGCTCCTTGATCCTTTGAACCAGCTCCCCGATCTGCTCCTTTAAAAAGCGGTTCTTTAGCTCGAACACCGCCACCTTTCCGTATCTTTTGCAGATAGAAAAGTATTCCTCGGGCGTGGGCAGCACCAGATCTCCTCTTTTAAAGCCCTCCTTGTCGGGCAAAGTCAGTCCCCGCAGCTCCTCAAAGGTGCTTTGTTCCACGGGCAGATCCACTCCTGCCACCCGCTTGGTATCGTCGTCGTGGATGAGGATGTATTTGCCGTCTGCCGTGACGTGCACGTCGGTCTCAATGCCGTAATAGCTTCTGTTTGCCGCGGCGATAAAGGCGGCGCAGGTGTTCTCTCTTTCAATACCCGAAAGGCCTCTATGTGCGATTATGCGGGTGATTTGTTTGTTGATCTTGATGGTGTCCATATATATCCCCTCACTTTCCCGCCTATTATACGCTCAAAAAATGATGTTGTCAAGTTTTTTCAAAAAATCTTGTCGATCTCTTTGATCGCCCCATCATTATCTCTTGTTGCCAGCAAAAACAAATATGAGCCTTTTTGATATAGGCGTGCCGAAAACAACGCCTTCTCATAAGCCACACCCAAATAGTTTTTTACATCTATCGTCTGCAACAACTCTATCCGTCCCCTCAATAGTCGCTTCACCGATTCTATATCCGAAGGATGACGGACCTTCAGCATATGAAGCTCCACCCCTTCATCCTTTTTGGATAGCGCTATGGCATAGTGGCTCACCGACGAAAAAACCTGATGGGCATCCTCTCGGCCGTAAATACGCCGTAAGGTCGCCTTTTGCCCTTCTCTGTCGTCCGCCTCAGTATATAAAGCACAACGCTCCTCCAATTCAAGCGCACAAAAAAGATGCGAAAACAGCTCCTGCGGACCTTCTTTTTTTCCAACACACCCGCAAAAAGCAAAGAGCATTGTTGCAACCAGCGCCAACGCAATCATTCCTTTCATCCTCTCACCCCCATAAAATATATGCGCCCACCAAAGCAGATATAAAAAAAGATCCCTTTTAGAAAGGGATCTTTTTAGTTTTTCGATTTTGGCGATCTTTTAATCTCTCTGTGCGATCAGACCCTCGTCGATCAGCGTCTGAAGATTCACGGCAACACCGTTGACCGTCACGCCCACGTGGAAGTTGAAGTTCAGGGAGGAGTTGAGTCCGCCGTCTGCCGCACTGGAAATAACCTGACCTGCGGTAACCGTATCACCTTCCTTGACCTGAATGTCAGAAGAAAGGTTGGTATACCAGCTCTTTAGTCCGCTTCCGTGGTCGATGACCACCAGTCTGCCCGTATAGGTCTGTGCGCCAACGTAAACAACGGTACCATCGAATGCGGCAAGAACCTTGGTCTTGCTTCCCTCCACATACTTGCCATCCTTGTAGTTGGCATACGCACAGTACATGATATCAAGTGCGGTGAATGTTTTCTTTAAGGGTACAAGATTCACCAACGTACCGAAGGGATAGTTTGAAGTCTCGGAATAATAGTTGTCCTTGGCAGGCACTACAAATTTGCCGCTGACAAAGGAGAATGAAGAAGGCGTCTTGGCAATCGGTCCAAGATTCTCTCTCATTGCATTCAGCACGGTATCATTGTAGTAATCGCCCATGTTGGCTTCGTTATAATCGTAATTCTTGGTTGCAAGTGCATTCACATTCAAAAGGAAAACGTCGGTAGCGCTTGCCGAAGTCATGGTGATGGAATAGGTGGTGTTGCCTTCCGCAACCGCATCAACTGCCAAAGGAAGCAATGCCTGCCAGCTCTCGCCCACTTTATAGAATACGGGGGTGTAATTCAGCGACGGTTCGATCTGCACCTGCAGATCGTCTGCCGACATCACGTTATAGGCACTGAGTACCACTACATCACCGCAGGTTGCTTGATTCTTGCTGATAGAAAATGCAGGATTTCCAAAAAGCTTACCGGTGAAGAAATATTTAGCCGAGCCTGCATAGTCCTTTTCAGCCGAATTCTTCCACACAAGCGTCATGTCCACGTTTACATTTCTCGAACCCTCAAGAGCCAGCCGGGACAAACCCGCATAGTTGCCGGAATAAAGCTGCTCCTTGTTATCGGCATCGGTGATCTTCAAAGCGATCTCATCGGGACGAAGGGTGGATTCCAGCAAAAATGCCACCAAAAACTGCTCCAATGAAGAAGACTCGTTACGGTCGGAATAGGAGCAGGAGGCATTCTTCAACACACCGCCCACCGTCTTATACTTCCAATCAATGGTATAGGGGGTGAGCACCGTGTCACCGATGGTCACAACGGGAGGTGTCGCCATTGCATACACCACCTCGGCATAATCGGAATTCAAAAAGGCCTCAGCCGCACCCTTTGCAATGTTGTATGCTCTGTTTGCCTCGTCGGTATAATAGCACTTTTTCGGATCAGAGGACAGATAGTAGGTATACGAGGACTCCATGCCAAAGTTGTCAACAAAAAGCACCTCATACTTTTCATAGTTCAATGCTTCGGCAGGAAGCTGGACCAAAGCCTCCGGGCGATTCTCCTCGTCCTTTCCAAACATTCCTGCGAAAATAGAGAAGAACTGATCGTCACGGTCATACGAGCTTTCGTTTCCCTTTCCGTCCTTCACCACCGCACTCACAAGATCGGTGCTTACCACCTGCGGATCTGCACTCTTAAAATAGAAATAACAACCGATCAGCGCAATCGTTGGTGAAACCACCAACAACACGCTTAAAACTACGATCAAAACTTTTTTCATCTGCGATATTCCTTTCCTTTCATCGCTTCAAAGCAGGGAATTCACTCCGTTTACATTATACACGATTCTTCTCCAAAGGTCAAGCGCTTTTTGCCCTTTCTCCCTGATTTTTAGACATCGTGGGACATTCTTCCCTGTTTTCAGGTGATCACAAGACCTCCGTTGATCCCCATTACCTGCCCGGTAACAAAATCCGCCTCCTCTGATGCCAGATATAAACAAGCAAACGCCACGTCAGAGGCTCGTCCCATTCTGCAAAGAGGGGTTTCTTCAACGATTTCCTTTACAGTCTGCTCGTCCAGCGTCCCGTTCATATCGGTATCGATCAACCCGGGACAAAGACAGTTGACTGTGATCCCCGAGGGGCCGACCTCCTTTGCAAGAGCCTTTGTAAAGCCCAAAAGTCCCGACTTGGCAGTGCTGTAAGCCACCTCACAGGACGATCCTACCTGTCCCCACATGGAAGAAATATTGATGATACGTCCGCTTTTTTGAGAGATCATGCCCGGCAAAAATGCTCTTGACAAATAGATGGGCGCATCCAAATTGACTGCGCAGATCCTTCGCCACTCCTCGTTTTTCAGGTCTGTGAACAGCGAAAAATGGGCAATACCTGCATTATTGATCAGCACGTCCGCCGTTCCCTCTTGCTCCAAGATCTCCCGAGCGACTCGGGCGCACTCCTGCTCCTTTTCAAGATCGGCTCGGTATCCCTTTGCGCCCAAAGCCTCAAGCTCTCTCGCCTTCTCTTCGCTGCTTCTGTATATGAAAACGACCTCATAGCCGTTTTTTAAAAAAAGCTCTGCGGTGGCCCTTCCGATTCCTCTTGTTCCACCGGTGATCACTACTCTCTTCATGCGTTTTTCTTCACCGCCTTTAAAGTGACAGAAGGGTTGCCGCAAATCTTCATTTGCAACAACCCTTTGAAAGTCATCGTCTGATTATTTCTGGTTCTTATTGAGCATTGCCAGAAGCTGACCGAACTCTGCATCAGAGAAGCCGTCGTCAGAAGCGGGGGTCTGCTCAACAACAGGCTGTGCCTCAACCACTACGGGCTCCTCCTTTACGGGAGCGGGAGCAGGTGCGGGAGCAACCTTCTTTACGGTTTCCTTCGCTACAGGCTTTTCGATCTGAGTATACTTGTTATTGCCATCAAAGCCGGCAGCGATCACGGTGATGCGCATCTCGTCCTCCAGAGTAGGATCAATGATCGAACCCCAGATAATGGTGGAGTCGGGATGTGCTTCATCGGAGATCAGATGAGAAGCGATGTCGATCTCTTCCAGAGAGATGTCGGGAGAGGAGGTGATGTTGATCAGCAGGCCTCTTGCACCCTCGATAGAGGTCTCAAGCAGGGGGCTGGAGATGGCTGCCTTGGCTGCCTGCTCTGCCTTGTCCTTACCCTGTGCAACGCCCACGCCCATATGTGCATAGCCTGCATCCTTCATAATGGTGGTCACGTCTGCGAAGTCCAGGTTGATCACACCGATGTTGCGGATCAGATCGGAAATGGACTGCACACCGTGCTTCAAAACATTGTCTGCCTCAACGAACGCATTGAGGAAGGTGATGCGGGTGTTGGAGATCTGCTTCAGTCTTTCGTTGGGGATAACCAGCAGAGAGTCAACGGTATCTCTCAGATTCTTGATACCGATCTCAGCCTGCTGCATTCTTCTTCTGCCCTCGAAATCGA
This sequence comes from Clostridia bacterium, assembly GCA_017935195.1. Classification (GTDB taxonomy): domain Bacteria; phylum Bacillota; class Clostridia; order Oscillospirales; family CAG-272; genus UBA11512. Next base: position 18,101 of record JAGBIB010000211.1, on the reverse strand, counting down.
AGGGCTTGGTTACAACTGCTACGGTGAGGATGCCCATATCTCTTGCGATCTTGGCAACCACGGGAGCTGCACCCGTACCGGTACCGCCGCCCATACCTGCGGTGATGAATACCATATCTGCGCCCTTAAGAGCGTTGGTCAGATCCTCTACGCTCTCCTCAGCCGCACGTGCACCAACGTCGGGATTGGCACCTGCACCGTGACCCTTGGTCAGCTTTTCACCGATTGCAACCTTGTAGGATGCAACCGACTTGTTCAGCGCTGCCTTATCGGTATTTACCGCCACGAATTCAACGCCCTCAACACCGGTCTCGATCATTCTGTTGATCGCATTGTTACCGCCGCCGCCAACGCCTACTACCTTGATTTTTACGAGTGTGCTTTCAAACTGTTCCTGAATATCCATCGGCATAACTTGCCCTCCATTTATTTATCCGTAATTTTAGTCGTATACTATTGCTCATCACAATTATATACTATTATAATAATTGAAAACCGTTTATTTTTCAATAGGTGTGGGAAATGTTCACAAAAAGTTTACAATCTAAGATCTTCTTTGGCAAGCTTTCAGCGGTCATCAGGGTCTGCATATCCCTTTTGAGGATCCTCTGCACCGATCAGACCGGCAAAATCGTCAGGAAGATGATCCTTCATCCCTTGTGCAAAAGAAATCTTCTCCGACAAGCTCTTTTTATTTCCCAAATACACCCTGTAGTCCTTCCCCATCTCAGATCTACAGTGTAAGGTGATCTCAAAGCGATTTTGAAGATCGGCATACCGCAACTGCTCCCCAAAATCCGATTCCTTCACCAACCTCAGCAGATCCGAAATATAGTCCGCATCTCCTTTGGAGGCAAACTCCAGCTTCTGTCCCGTAACAGTATAGAGCAACGTCGGCATCTTCACCAGATAAAGATCGGGGAAATAGGTCAGCATCTGCTCGACGCTGTCAAACATCCCCAGTACCTTGTAGCTTTCCGAGACGACCACGTATTCATTTTCGGGAATGTCGGCTACAAAATAGAAGAGCGGCTCTTCCTCTATGGGAATCAACTCCACCCGATCGGGATAAAGCACCTTCACCTGAAGATCCTTCAAAAGAGGAAGCTCCTGAAGAATCCGACTTCTTATTTTGTCGTCCTTGATCAAAAAGATGGCGCTTCCCTCCCGAAGACCCGAAGCCTCCACGATCTGCTTTGATGAATAATGCTCGGTCTGTGGGCAGGACACGGTCTTCAAGGAAAAGATATTCTTGATCACAAAGAATCCCACAAGAGAAAGGATCAGTACACCCACCAAAATGCAGGTGAATACAATGAAAAAAGTGCGTCTTTTCAGCCTTTTTTGCAAGCGCCGCTTCACATCATCGGAAATCAGCACTCTGCCATCTTCTCTGCGAAGCTCTTCTTCCATTCCTTTCCTCCTTTCGCTCGTTTCGTATTTGACCTACATTATGCCTTTTTCTTGGCCTCTTCGATCACTCTTGTCATTTGGCAAACGATCTCTTTTTCAGCATCTCTTACCGCAAAGGCTCTGACCTTTTCTTCCATTGTCTTCATGGCTTGCTCGTCAAACAAAATGCCTTCTACAGCCGATCGAAGCGACTGCCCGTCCATTTCCGATTCTTTCAGCAGGATCGCTGCACCTTGATCGGAAAGAAGGCGTGCATTTTTGGTCTGCTGATCGTCGGTCACATTGGGCGAAGGGATCAGGATCGATGCTTTGGAAAGCATGGCAATCTCCGAAAGGGTCATCGCACCCGACCGACAGATCACCAGATCTGCCGCCGCCATATATTGAGGCATATCGTAGATGTATTCAAAATACCTCAGATTCTCATATTTGTCAAGTCCTTTTTGAAGAAAGCTTTCTTCAAAGACCTGCTTGCCTCTGGCACCCGTTGCGTGAAGGAAGAGCACCTCGGGATGATCCTTTCCGTAGCTCTCCATCAGCTCCAGCACCCGTTGATTTAAAACTGCTGCACCAAGCGAGCCGCCAAAGGACAAAACCACTTTTCGATAGCCCTCGATCTTCAGGCTCTTTCTTGCACTTTCCTTATTTAACGTATAAAAAACGTCCTTCAAGGGTGTACCCACGTGGATCACCTGCTTCGCTGCAGGCAGGCGCTGGCCGGTCTTCTCAAAATTCACAAAGATCACATCTGCCTTTTTTTCAAGCATCTTCACGGCAAAGCCGGGGACGGCATTGGATTCGTGCAAGAAGCAGGGGATCTTTAACGATGCCGCAGCGGCACACACCGGCCAACAAACATACCCCCCCGTACCCACTACACCATCGGGCTTGAGCTCCTTTAGCAGCTTTCTTGCCGTAATAAAGGAGGTCACGGTCAGATAAGCCGTTTTGATGTTGGAAGGCGAAAGACTTCTCTTTAAGCCCTTGATCCTCACGTGGTGCATGGGATACTTTGAGGGAACCAACTTGTTTTCGATACCGTTAGGCGTACCCACATAGTGGATCTCGGCACCCGGATAATATTTTTCAATGGCGGCTCCGATAGCCAGAGCAGGATTGACGTGCCCGCCCGTTCCGCCGCCCGAAAGGATAAATTTCATGTCTTTTTCACCGTTCATGCGGTTCCTTTCTAAAAGATGATCTCTCTTTATTTTCTCTGCAAATACGAGTACCTCGATATAGACAGGATCACGCCCATTTCAAGAAACAGGATGATCAGCGCCGTACCGCCGTAGGAGAAGAAGGGCAAGGAGATGCCCGTGTTGGGAATGGTATTGGTGACAACGGCAATATTCAAAAAGGCTTGAATCCCCACCTTTGCCGCAATACCCGTAACGGCAAGCTTTGAAAAGGTATCGGGCGCTCTTTTGGCAATCACAAAGCAACGCCAAATAAAGGCAACGAACAAAATGATCACCAGTGCCGCCCCCATCAATCCCAGCTCCTCGCTGACGATGGCGAAAATAAAGTCATTTTGAGGCTGAGAAACGAACAAATGCTTCTGTCTGGAATTCCCCAGTCCCACACCGAAAAATCCGCCCGAGCCGACGGCATAAAGGCCTTGCAGGGTCTGCCAGACCTCCGACTGCGCCGAATAATTTTCGGGATGAAGCCAAATATCAAGGCGCTTGGTGGCATAGTCGGTCATGGTGATCACCGCTGTAACTGCGGCAACAAAGCCACCGCTGGCAAGAGCAAACCACAAAAGCTTTCCTCCCGCCACAAAAACCACGATCATGCCGATACCAAACATGATAATGGTACCCGAAATATGCTTTTCAAGAGCGATCAGCACACAGACAAAGCCCACCATCAAAATGGGAACGAAGGTTCCAAAAAGCGAGGACTTCCAAAAGCCCTTTGCCCTTACCTGCTTCTCGGTGGCACTATAATAGAAGGCCAGCATCAAAACCAATCCCAGTTTCATGATCTCCGAGGGTTGGAAGGAGAAGGGACCGAGGTCTATCCAGCGAACCGCCTCGCCCTCTGCCACACCCAGCACCAGCACCGCCAACAAAAGAAGCACCGCCACGCCAAAATACGCAGGTGTGAACAGTCGGATCACACGGTAATCCACTCTGGACACGGCAAACATGACAAAAAGGCCAACGATGGCAAAAAGGATCTGTCTTTTGATGAAATAGTAGCTGTCGCCCATCTCATCAAGAGCATAGGCATAGGATGCAGAAAAGACCATGATCGATCCAAAGCAAATGAGAAGCAGAATGATCACCAGCATGGGACGGTCAACCGCCCCCTTTTCTCTGTAGACGTCCGCTCCCGCCTCCGCATACTCAACAGTTTCCTTGCTTTTTTTCTTTCTCTTAAAAAGTGGAGCCTTTCCCTGCTTTTCGGGGCGTTCGCCCTCCTTGATCGGCTCCGGAATGTTTTTCAGCTTCTTCTCGTCCAGCTCCACCGACAGGGTCTTGCCCTTTTTTTTGATTCTTTTATTCTTTTTGTTTTTTTCGGGCGCTTCCCCGCCCTTTGTGTTTTTTTGAAAGAACATCGACGCCCTCCTTACACATATTCACGATCCTTCCGAATCGATCAGGGATAGCCTCAAAAGATGCTGCACCCAAAAGCGGACAGCAGACACAGCACCAAGGTGACCGCAGAGAATACCGACACGATCTTGATCTCCGACCAGCCGCACTTTTCAAAATGATGGTGAATGGGGCTCATCTTAAAGAGACGCTTGCCATGGTTAAGCTTGAAATACCCTACCTGCAGGATCACCGAGAAGGCCTCTATCACGAACACCGCTCCGCAAAGCAAAACGATAATGGGGTTGCCGATGAGGAAGCCGAATGCCACCACCAAGCCGCCCCAAAAGAGCGATCCGGTATCGCCCATAAAGACCTTGGCGGGATGGAAATTATAGACAAGAAATCCACCGCAACCACCCACAGTAGCGGCAGCAAGAAGCTGTGTGCCTCCCGAAACACTGGGAATGAGTCCCGATACCACCGAGAAAAACAACCCTACCACCATCGTTACCGAGGATGCCAGACCATCGATTCCATCGGTCAGATTCACCGCATTGACCATACCCGTCATCAGCACCAGACAGAATACATAGTAGAGAATGCGTACAGCCAAATATTTTAAGATCCACACATTTCCAATGAAGGGGATATAAATTGCATCGGACGCCGTGCCTGCGATCATACCCGTCTTGATTCCGACAAACAAAAAGAGACAGGCAACCAAAAGCTGCAAAAGATATTTCTGCGATGCGGTCAAGCCTTGATTCTTGCCCTTTTTAAACTTTGCTCTGTCGTCGATCACACCGATCAGACCGTTGAGCAAGGCATATCCATAGGCAAGGAGCAGATAGGTAACATTGTGCTCAAGTCCGTAATGCATGGCAATCGGAATCACGATGAAAAGCACCAGTGTCATGGCGGCTATAAACGATAGCCCGCCCATGGTGGGTGTTCCCTCCTTGCTCTTATGCCAGCGAGGACCGATATCAAGGATCTTCTGACCCAGCTTTTTACTCTTCAGATAGGGGATGAGAAAGCGCAAGATCAACACGGTGATCCCGAAGGTGAGGGCAAGAGTTGCCGCAAAAAGAATTCCCCGAACCATATACGTACTGTCCTTTCTTTATCGTTTTCATTAAACGTGATCACTGCACGGTCAGATCTGCCGTTGCTCAAAGGCACGGATAATGATCTCCTTTTCGCTGAAAGGATGCTTTCCTTCTGCGGTGATCTCATAGTTTTCGTGACCCTTTCCGGCAACCAGGATGATATCATCCTTCTGTGCCGTTAAAACCACTCTGTGCAGTGCCTCGGTACGGTTTTCGATCACTTCATAATCGCTTCCCTCGGGAATGCCCTTCAGGATATCCGCAATAATAGCTGCAGGATCCTCCGTACGACTGTTGTCCGAGGTGACCACAGTATGATCGGCCATAGCAGCGGCAATACCGCCCATCAAGGGACGCTTGGTCTTATCTCGGTCTCCACCGCATCCAAACACCGCCACCAAACGCTGCTCGGGAGTCTTGAAGGCTCTGATGGTCTTCAAAACGTTTTCAAGTGCATCGGGTGTGTGCGCATAGTCAATGATCACGGTGAAGTCTGCCGAAAGCGGCACCTTCTCCATTCTGCCCGTTACACCGGGAAGACGGCGAATGGCCAGAGCCACGTCCTTGCAGGATGCTCCGCACAGTCTTGCCGCAACCGCCGCCGCAAGAGAATTGGACACCGAAAAGGAGCCGGGAATGGCACACTCAATATGAATGGCCTCGTTGTTGCTGACCAGATCGTATTCACTACCTCTGATACCGCGGCCCACAATGTTTCGTGCGGTAAAATCGGCATAAACACTATCTTTGGAATAGGTGTATTTTTCGCCCGTTGCCTGATCGTACATATATTTGCCGTAGCTGTCGTCGGCATTGATCACGGAGATCTTGCTGATCTTGAAGAGCTTTGCCTTGGCAGCGGCATACTGCATCATATTGCCGTGATAATCCAAATGCTCGGGAGTGAGGTTTGTGAAAATGCCGATCTCGGGGGTGATGGCGGCAAGCTTTTCATAATCCAGCGCATGAGAGGATGCTTCCATCACCAGATATTCCACTCCTGCATCTCTCATACGAGCGATCAATCCGTAAAGCTGACGGGGCATGGGGGTGGTCATGGTGCTTTCGATCTCTTCGCTTCCGATCATATTGCGAATGGTACCGATCACGCCCACCTTTTTGCCCATTTCCTCGAGAACCGACTTGATCATATAGGTAATGGAGGTCTTTCCGTTGGTGCCCGTCACGGCGATCACCTTCAGATCCTTTGCGGGATCTCCAAGCAATTTGCTCCACATCAGCGCATCTGCTTTTCTGGTGGAATCCACCAGAACGTAGGGCATCTTCTCACAGGCATCTACCTTCTTTTCGCAGATCAGCACAGCCGCACCCTTGCTTAACACTGCGTCGGCATAATCGTGTCCGTCGCTCCTCTCGCCCGCAAGACAAACAAAGGCCTTGCCCGAAAGATCCTCTCTGCTATCCTCGGAAATGCTTTCGATCTGTACTTCCAAAGCATCCGCACTGCACTCCACAATCGTCACGCCTTCAAGCAGTTCTCTTACTCTCATCTTTTCCCCTTCTTCCTCTCAACTGTTGCTTTGCCCGCCTTGACGGGTATATTGCTGTTTTCGTTTAACCGTTGTCCGACACATCGGTATGCATACTTTCAATGGTGATCACCGCTCCGATCTGCAACGAGGTTCCCGGTGAAGCCGATTGGGAGATCACCTGCGCTCCCGATCGCTCTCCGTAATTCAAGGAGCCGGTGATATTCACGTTGAACCCCTTGTCTGTAAGCACCATGATGGCCGCAGACACCTTCATTCCCGTCACATCGGGAACAGTTTCGTATTCGTTCTCCGTTACGGGCGGTTGCTCTTCGATTGCGGGATCATAGGTATAGAGATACACGACGCCCTTTTCCTTGCGCATTTTGTCACCCGCCAATGGGAGCTGACTGTATACGGTGTTGCCCGTTCCGATCACACGGCAGGTAATGCCGCTGCTCTCAAGTGCCGTCAGGGTCTTTGCCACATCCTTGTTCACATAGTCCCCAACCTCAAAGCTCAGCTCCGCAAGCTCCTTGTCAGTGTATACCTTTTCCACATTCAAGTACTGCAAGGTCTGATCCACCACCGACGCAACATAGGGCGCCGCCACTGTACCGCCCGATTTTACGGGGCCGCCGGGCTCATCCACCACGATAAGCACAGCGATCTGCGGATCATTTGCGGGAGCAAATGCCACGGTAGAGCCCACGCGCAACGATTTGTCCTCTGCGTCTCTTTTCTCGGAGGTGCCGGTCTTGGCCGCAATTTTATAGCCAGCCACATAGGCGTTGCTGGCAACGCCTTCCCTTACACCACCCTCAAGGATCTCCGAAAGGGTATTGCACACCTCTTCGCTGATGATCTGTCTCTTGCTCTCCTTGGCATTATCGATCACCACATTGCCATCATCATCGATCAGCGACTCCACCACATAGGGTGTGACCACGTGCCCACCGTTGGCAACTGCACAAATGGCCGTGAGCTGCTGAATGGGCGTGGTCTTAAAGGTCTGACCGAAGGAGGAGGTCGCCATCTCCACCGAATGGAAGCCGCTGAAGGTGTGGTTGATTCCCGCGGCTTCACCGGGCAGATCGATGCCCGTCTTTTTCAAATAACCGAACTCCTCAAAATATTTCCAAAAGGTATCCCTGCCAATCAGCTCCGCCGTTTTCATCATGGCCGGGTTGCAGGATTGCTGGAGAAGATAGGAAAAGGATCCCGTTCCGTGTCCGCCTATCTTGTGACATTTGATCTTCACACCCGAAACAACGTACTCCCCATCACAACGGAGAGAGGTGTTTTCAGTGACCTTGCCCGTTTCAAGGCCGATAGCAGAGGTGATCACCTTAAAGGTCGAGCCGGGCTCGTAGGTCTCGCTGACGCATTTGTTTCTCCACATGGAATAGATCAGCTCCCACTTCAGCTCGTTATACTCCTCGCTGTTCTTATCAAGACCCGAGAAGGTCAGCTCATCCGCATAGTCCCCTACCAAGGTGTAGGGGGTGTTCAGATCAAATCCCCAGTTGGTTGCCATGGCAAGCACCGCCCCCGTGTGCACATCCATCACGATGCCGCACACATTGTTGCCCACCATATTTTCTTCATAAGTCTGCTGAAGCTGATTTTCAAGAATGGCTTGAATATTCATGTCCAGCGTGGTCACAAGGCTATACCCGTTTTCAGGGTCGATCTTCACGTCGTATTTACTGGGCATGCTTTCACTCTTTGCATTGCGTGCGGTGATGTACTTGCCGTCCGTGCCCGTTAATAGCTCGTTATATTGCAGTTCAAGACCAAAAAGACCGCCGTCCATTCCCATGTAGCCTATGACCTGTGCCGCAGAGTTTTCAAAGGGATAGTATCTTTTCGAGGTGGTCTGCAGATAGATCTGGCGGGTGTAACCGTATTTATCGATCACTGCTCTGACCTTGTCCGCCGTTGCCTTGTCCACGTGCTCCTTAATGGTCTCGTCCTTTCTCTTGACCTTCAAAGCCTTTTCATAAATAGTATCGTAGGAAACGTCCAAGATCTTGGAAAGCTCTTGCGAGATGGTTGCCCGATCCTCATCGGTTGCAATATCCGCAGGAGAAATGAACACGCGGTAGGTGGTGACATTGGCTGCGATCTTTTGCATATTCCGATCATAGATCACGCCCCGTTGCGCCTTGATCACACTGACCTGCATCAAATTATCCAACACCTTGCCAAGATACTGATCATACTCTAAGATCTGAAGCTTAAAAAGTCTTCCGCACAGAAAAATTGCAATCATGGCAAAGACCACGAATACCGCAATCGTTCTGATATACATACTTTTCGTTCCGCTTTTCATCTCTGTTTCCCTTTCTGCGCCTGTGCAGAGCCACCTGACGTCCTTCACCAAACGTGTCTTCATCGGACGCAGGTCTATCATATGCAAATGAGAGTACAACCGAATCCCGTTCTACTCTCAATGCTCACTCTTCAATTTTATTCTCAACCCACGAATTTATTCCAAGTGTCGCTCAGGTTCTTTGCCAAAGCATTGAGCACCACCGTTACAATGGCTTCCTCTTCCTCGGGCACCTCATAGTCCTCGATCTTATCCGTCTTGTCGGGAGCAATGGCCACGGGGGCATTCATTTTGCCCTCTTCCACCATGCCCAAGGTGTTGCCCTTTTCCTCCATATACTGACGAAGCGCATCGATACTGTCTTTTTCGTCCAGCTCTGCCGCAAGCTCAGTTCTCTGCTTGCCCAGCGTTTCCACCTGCTTTTGCAGATCTGCCACATCCTTGGTGAATTCATTGATCTCCACCAAATTCACGATCATCGACATGAACAACGCCGTGCAGATCACGCAAAAGATCACCGTCATCATGGGAAAAGGATGCTTCTCCTTGTTTTTCACAGTGTAAAAGCGACGTTTGCCCTTTCTGCCTGCGGTTCTTTTTCCCGTATCCTTCAAAAAAGCATTGTCGCTGATGGAGACGCTCTCCTCCCGTGCGCTTTCCTCATATCCCACAACCTTCTTTTCGGGCTCTTCCGAAAGGTGATTCACGGGCTGCTGTTTTAAAGAAACTCTGCCGATCCTGCCGCCTCTTGAAACCACAGGTGCGCTTTCAACGGGAGCGTTTTTTTTATTTGTATTTGATTTTAAGAAATTTTTCAGTACACCCACGGTCTTCTCCCTTTTGGAATCGCTTTCGATCCTCTGTTTCTTTATTCTTTGCGTTTGACGCTCTTTTATTTTTATTTTTTAAAGTTTTTCTGCCGTGCGCAGACGTGCGCTTCTGGAACGGGGATTCTCCTCCAGCTCCTGCTCACCGGGTGCCCTGCCCTTTTCAAGCAGTTTGATCTGCGGCTTGTTACCGCAGACGCAGATGGGAAAGGAAGGCGGACAGGTGCATCCCTTGGCAAGGGACGCAAAGGTCTGCTTGGTGATCCGATCCTCAAGCGAATGGAAGGTGATCACCGCAAGCCTTCCTCCGGGATTCAACGCATAGACCAAGGCTCGCAGAGTGGGCTCGATGATGTCCAATTCCTTGTTCACCTCAATGCGAATGGCTTGGAAGGATTTTTTTGCGGGATGATGTCCCACCAGCTTTACCTTGGCCGGCATCACGCTTTTGATCAGGTCGGATAGCTCCACCGTGGTCTTGATGGGAGCCTCCCCTCTTTTTTTCACGATGGCTCTTGCGATCTGCGGTGCGAATTTCTCCTCGCCCCAATCGTAAAGCACTCTTTTTAACTCCTGTTCGCTGTACTCATTGACCAGCTGATAAGCCGAAAACTCTTGATTTTGATCCATTCTCATGTCCAGAGGCGCATCCTTCATATAGGAAAAGCCTCTTTCTGCGGTATCCAGCTGATAAGAGGACACACCAAGATCAATCAGCGCACCGTCTATTCCCGCAATCTCCAAGGATTTCAACACCTCGGAAACGTTTGAAAAATTGCTTTTTACAGCAACGTACCGATCCTCATATCCCGCCAGCCTCTGCTTTACCGCAGCCAGTGCCGCATCATCCTGATCGATGCAAACCAGCCTTCCGCTCTTCAATTTTTTGACGATTTCCAGACTGTGGCCGCCACCACCGCAAGTACAATCTACGTAGATCCCGTCTTCCTTAATTGCAAGGGCATCAATGCATTCGCCCTTCATCACCGAATAGTGTGAAAACTCCATTTTTGTGCCCTTTCCCCTTCGTTTGATCCGAAGATCACATTCCCAGTGCCTTCATGGCATCCTCAACCTGCTGATCGTCTATCTCATTTACCATCTTTTCATAGGTTTCGGGGTTCCAGATCTCCACTCTGTCTCCCATACCCACCACCACGACCGACTTTCCCAAGCCCGCCAGGTCTCTGAGCTTTTGAGCGATCAGCACACGTCCCTGAGCGTCTACGTCGATCACGCTCACCGATGCGGAGATCTTTCTCTTCATGGCTCTTCCCATGGTGATCTCGTTGGGGTGGTTTTCGATCTTTGCCATGAATTCGTGGAAGGATTTTTCTGAAAAAATGTTCACACACTCATCAAGGATCTTGGCCAAATACACCTGATCCCCCAGCTTTGATCTGAATTTTGCGGGAAGAAACATTCTGCCCTTGGCATCGATCACGTGCAGATATTCACCGTACATAAATGTTTCCTCCCCCCTTCGCTTAAAATCGATCTCGGATCCGTTCTTTTTCTGATCCGTATCCGCTCTTTTGCCGTCGATTCACTGCACCTTCGCACCACCGACGATCTTTTTGCATCAGCCTGTTGCATTTCGGTCGACACTCTGTGATTTTTTCATTTGTTTTTCCACCACTTTGCAACATTTCTATTCACTTTTCATTTACTGATGCACCACTTGAATTATACTACTATAAAAAACCTTTTGCAAGAGCGGTTTTTTTCTCACCCTTCCCTTGAAGAAAAAAAAGAACAAAAAAAACCCGAACGAAAAACAAAACTGCTTCTCGTTCGGATTTTGTTCCGAAACTTTGTTCTTTATTTTCTTTTACTGTATTTATTTACATTTTATTCCAATTTGCTTTTTCGGCAAAATCAGAAAGCAAAGCAAGCGTTTCTACAGGTACAAAAGGGGAAACATCGCCCTTCCGGACCAATAAATCGCGCACCATCGTAGAGCTGACATCACACAGCTCCTCACTGCAAGGAAGGAGGATCGTCTCAAATCCGGGGAGCGCATTTCTGTTAAAATCCGCAACCTTTTTCTCATATTCCAGATCCTCTTGGCTTCTGTATCCTCGGATCACCAGACCGATTCCGTGGTCCCTTGCATACAGATACTGCATGCCTTCCCATGCGTCCACCCTCACGTTTTCATAGGGCGCACACGCCGCCTCAAGAAGGGCTCTTCTTTGGTCAAGGGAGAACAGATAGGTCTTTTCGACATTGATAAACAGCACCGCATAAACTTCTTCGTAATGCTCTGATGCATACTTGATCAAGGTCATGTGTCCAAGGGTGACAGGGTCAAAGCTGCCGGCGACCAGCACTCGCTTTTTTTGCCTTTCACGTTGCCCCGATGGCATCACTCTTCCTCCGCACTGCTCTTTTCAAGAACAGTCACAAACACCTTTCCGTAGCGTGCGTGGCGGCGCACATTCAATCCCTCCACCGAAAAAGGCTCCTTGCGGTCGCTTTCGCAAACGATCACACAGCCCTCCTCCAGCATATCCGCTCTTTGCAAACGCAGGATGGCATCCTCCACAAAGTCCGATTGATAGGGCGGATCCAAAAAGACGATATCGTATTTTCCTCTGCCCGCATTTCCTCTGATAAAGGATTTATAGTCGGTGTTGAGCACCACGCTTCTTTCAAAAAGTCCTGTCTTCTTGGCATTGTTTTTCACGATATCGGTGGCTTCCCTGTTTGCATCCACAAATGTGGCCTTTTGTGCGCCCCTGGACAGCGCCTCCAGACCCATTTGACCCGATCCCGCAAACAGATCAAGCACTCTTTTCCCGTCGATCTCAAACTGGATCATGCTGAAGACCGCTTCCTTTACCCGCTCTGCGGTGGGACGGGTGTCCAATCCGTCAAGCGTTTCCAGCTTTGCGCCTCTTGCGCTTCCCGTAATAATTCTCATCTCTACCTCCCGCGCCGACTCGACGCATTTTTCTTTAATCCTCTTGCCCTTCCCGATTCTTTTGCGGATGGAAATGGGCGTACACTCTCATGGCATCCTGACGGCTTATTCCCTTCAAAAGAACGAGCTCCTCCACGCTTGCACGTTTTACTGCCGACAGTCCTCCCTCAAGCGTCAACAGGGTCTTTGCCTTTTCAGGACCGATGCCCTTGATCTCCTCAAGCACCGATTTTTTCAGTTTTTTTCTCTTGGAGGTGTTTGTGGCACCGAAGGCAAAGCGATGCACCTCCTCTTGGATCTTATAAACCAGCAAAAATGCCGCCTGATCGCCTGCGATGGACAGTTCGTTTTCACCGTCGGTCAGCGCTCTGGTTTTGTGAAAGTCATCCTTCACCATGCCGAAAACAGGAAGATCCACCTGCTCTCCGGCAAAAAGCGCCTTGATCGCATTCACGTGTCCCTTTCCGCCGTCAAGCAAAAGCAGATCGGGCAGAGGCTGCTCCTCTCTGTGAGCAAGGCGACGTTGCAGGGCTGTGGTCATGGCCTCGTAGTCATCCTGATGCTTTTGATCCTTCAGCTTGTAAAGACGGTATCCGCCTTTTTTCGGCTTTCCGTTTTCAAAGCAGACCAAACCCGCAGTGATCTCTTCGTTTCCGTAGTTGGAGATATCAATGGCCTCGATCCGCTCGGGCAAAACCTCCAACCCAAGAAGGGCGGCAAGACGCACAAGTCCTCTCAGATCCTTTTTTTCTTCCTTTTCATAGCGCGTGGCGTGCTGTGCGGCATTGTCCCTTGCCAGATCGCAAAGCTGTTTTTTGCTTCCTCTTTCGGGAAGACGCACCCTTACCCCTGGGGAAAGTGTACGCAAATAGTCTTCAAGCGTTACTCGCTCCTCCTCGGTCAACGAATATCCCAAGCAGATCTCCGACGGCAGATACTCCTTTCGGGCATATAGCTCGCAAAGCATGGCACACACCGCATCACTGTCAAGAATGGTATCTCCCCCCACGGGCAGATATTCGCTGTCGAAGATCATTCCGTCTCGCACGTAAAGCACGCAAAGGCAGGCGCTTTCCTCGTCCTCGTAAAGAGAGATCACGTCAAATTCGTCACCGGGTGCGCCCACGACCTGCTGCTTGTCGTATAGCTTTTCAAGGGCCTTCAATCGATCACGCAGCAAAGCGGCACGTTCAAAGCGCAGCTCCTCCGATGCCGCCAGCATTTCTTCCTTCAGATCCCGTTTCACTCCACCCATATCGCCCTTTAAAAATGCGGCGATCCTGTCGATCATTTCGACATATTCTTCTCTGCTCACCGATCCCGTACAGGGGGCGATACACTGCCCCATCTGCATGTAAAGGCAAGGACGCACGTGCCCGATATCTCCCGGAAAATCATGCTTGCAGGACGGAAGACCGAACACTCGCTTCAGTGTTTCAAGGATATCATACGGAGTTTTGATGCCCGAATAGGGGCCAAAATACCGTGCTCCGTCCTTTTTTCGGCTTCTTGTCACAGTGACACGGGGCCAATCGCCCTTTTTTTCGGAGCTGATGCGAATATAGGGATAGGATTTTCCGTCCTTTAAACGGATGTTGTAGCGAGGACTATGGAGCTTGATGAGCTTGTTTTCCAGCGCCAGCGCCTCGATCTCGCTATTGGTCAGCACATAATCGAAGGAGCGCACCGAGGCAACCATTCTTTTGGTCTTCTCGTTGTGCCCCGTTCCGCCCTGAAAATACTGGGAGACTCTGTTTCTCAGCGCCTTGGACTTGCCTACGTAAATGACCCGTCCCTCTCCGTTTTTCATGATATAGACCCCGGGGCGAAGCGGCAGGGCATTGGCTTTTTCTCTCAGTTGATCCTTGATATCCATTGCTTCACTTCATAAAAAAAGCAGAAACCGCACGCGATGTCTGCTTTGTCTTTTATTTCAACGCCACCTGAAAATGGCCGCAAAAAGCCCTCCGTCTTACAAAAGCGGATCAAACGGGCAATCCTTCGATTCTTTATTCGGGCATGCCGTTTTCGATCAGATCAACCAATCCTTCCAGTGCTTCACTTTCGTCAGAGCCGTCTGCAAGCAGATTGATGGTCGTGCCGCTGACGATCCCCATGGAAAGCACGCCCAGAAGGCTCTTGGCATTCACACGACGCTCGTCCTTTTCAACCCAAATCGAGGATTTATAACTGTTGGCCTTTTGAATAAAGAATGTAGCCGGTCTTGCATGAAGACCTACGCTGTTGGTCACCGTTACTTCTCTGGTAATCATCACTTTTCTCCTATTGGTTTGATTGTCGGATGTATATCGGCAAAAGCCGATGCGCCGCTCAGATCCGCAAAGGAATCTTCCGTTTGAGTAGCATAAAAGGATTATAGCAGACTTTTCACAAAAAATCAAGTAGATTTTTCAATTTTTTTAACATTTACGCCCGTAATCTCCATTGCAAGGGCTTTTCCATTCACCGAAACCACCAAAATATCGCCCACAGAGATCTCTCCGTAGCCATAAAGGAGGTTTTGGTCATCCTCCACCCTGCCGTAGGACAGAAGAATTCCTGTCAGATCGCACAAAGCGGGATGCTCTGCACTCTCCCCTTCTGCGGGGATGACGGTTTTATGCAGGCTCTTCACCTTTCCAAGCTCTCTCTCTCCGCAAATGCACGCCAACCCTTCCCCACTGACCGCTTGAGCATCGATCAGCTCCTTTGAGGAAACAGAGCTATATGAGCGCACCAAAAAAGAGATCTCGAATTCCTCTGCTTTTTGCGCTCTATCCAAAAGATGCACCGCAACGCCCTGTCCGATCATTCCGAGGACCAACAGAACGACGGTTAATACGATCAGCGTATCCAACGCTGAAAAGCCTTTTCGTTTTTGCTCATTCATTTTCGGTCACCTCCATGATATCCTTTACCGTGGCACCGTAGCAAAGCAGATCCTCACAGCGTATATCCACCGTTTGACCGATGTACAACCGCACATCGCCCATCATTCGATCACTTCCCTTGAGGGTGGTCTTGACTCTCAGGATCACCTCTGCTTCTCCGCCTTCGTAATCCTCTGTCAGACTTCCGTAAAGCCTTCCTCCCTCAGCCTCATACACCTTGGCTCCTTCCAAGGGCTCTGCGCCTGCAGTCAGTGCGCAAGAAACATCCTGTCCGCTGATCTGAAGGGTCACAAGGCAGATCTGCTCGCTTTCATCCCCCGTTATACTTGCCCCCACGACACCGATCAAGAAAAGGGCCACGCAGGCAAGCATCAAAAGATCTATGAAATTAAAGCGAAACTTGGCTTTCTTCTTTTCCTTTGCTTCCGTATGCCCGTTCATTGCTTTTTCGCCTCCCCTTCTCCTGAAAAGGCCGTCTCCTCAGTGTGTGTTTGAGCAACACGCTCGTTGGGAGATGCTTGTTCTGCTTGCTTTGCAGGATCGACCTCCTGCTTGGTTTTTTTGGTGGAACGCAAAGCTTTTTTTGTCTTTGCTGCTCCCGTTCTCTTCTCCTTCCTTTCCTTGCGGATCACCGGGACAAAGAGATAGTCTCTGTCGATATCCGACGCACGTACCGACCGTGCGCCCTCATCGTCTAAGGTCTTAGCGCAGGCAACCAGACTTCCCATCACAAAAAACAGCAAGAAAAGCAATTTTTCGTCGGCAAAAAGATCGGTAAACACACCCATAAGCATGGTACAGATGAGCGAAACGGCAAAGCTACCCGTCAGCTTGCGCTGTATATATCCCGCCTGCTCGTTTTTATAGGAGGCGCTGATTCCATAACACAGCACTCCGAAAGCCGTAACGACCAAGAGAATCAGCCCCGCTGCCCCCTGCTCGGTAAGCAAACGGGAGTAAAAATTCCCGCCGTCCGCACCACTGCCTATGCCTATGCCTGCAAAAAGTCTTGACGCACTTTCGCTGAATTGCCGTGCCACCAGAGAAAAGTCTGCCGAAAACGGTCCCGCATATCCCTCCACGACATCACTGATCTGTTGAGGAAGAACAAAACAATAGAGCACTGCTCCCGCGGCACCACCGATGAGCAGCGGAAAGACCGTTACGTTTCTTTTAAAGATCATCATCATTGCCACGGCCGAAGCGAAAACGATCCATACGCCCGGATCCTTGGAGATCACCGCCGCCAAAAACAGAAGGACAAGGAGCACCGACGAGGACACTCTTGCTTTGAATCTGCCGTCTACCAGCAATCGAGAAATGAACAACGGAACGGCTATAGCCACAAATGCACCGAAGGTTGCGGTATTCACAAGGGCGCTTTCTCCAAGTTTTTCAAGAACGGGCATCATCTGCAGATACTCTTCGGGAACAAAAGAAAGAGCGTACACCAAAAGTGCCCCCACTGCTGTGAAGATCGCTCCAAAGGACAATGCATTGGAGGCACGGATGATCCATTCTTTTCTGTAAAATAGCAGAGCAGGCAAGAAAAAGGCGGGCAAAAGCATCAACAACTGCTCCGTCTGCTCAAAGTGAGCGCCCTCGGGGCTGACCAGACCGCAAAAAAGGACTGTCAAACCGTAAAGCAACATAAAGAAGGTGAACACACCCATCTTTAGATTCCGCTTTCCCCGAAACAGCTTCACCGCAAACATCAACAGCGTTACCAGCAGCATATTCCTCAAATCCTTTCCCTCCGCAACAGGCATACACAGACAGGAAAGGATCATTCCCGATTCGGGGCTTACATACGCAAGCCTCCAAAATAACAACCAGAAGGCAACAAAGCAAAGGCTTTTGGCGGAAAACACCAGACCCAAAATAGCCAATAGCGTTCCCGCAAGAAAGGCCACCGCAGTTCCGTTTACAGCCGTTCTTTTTTTCTCAAAGGGCTCCTTTTCCAGCCCCAACAGATCAAAAAGAAGAAATGAGAAAACACGGCTTTGCAAAAGACCCTTTGCCAGTGTCGTCTCCTTAGAGGTAAACAATAAGGGCAACGGAGCAAGCACCCCGATGATGGCTTTGACCACCAGTCCTACGGACAGCCACTCCTGACCTGTAATATACCCTCCCGTCACAAAAAACAACAAAGAGTACACCACAAAGGTCAACCAAAACACACCGTACGCTCTGAGGGGCGCCGATGCCAGCTTCCAAAACAGGCTATCAATGAAGTATAGGAGCGCACTTTGCTCCATCTCCTTGGAAAAGGCTATACGGGCCGGTCTTATAACGCGCTTTGAAAGATCGAAGCGCTCGTTCACCGCTCCTCCAAGCCTTGCAAGACGGTTGACGAAAAAGCTATCTGCCGCTCTTGTTTGCAAATTTCCGCAAAAAAGCACCAAACGCATGGGCAGACTGTTTTTTACCGCATCCCGAAAGCCACCGCTCCATTTGGACGGTCCTCGCTCTTCTCCCTTTTTTCTGTTCATAGGATCGATGCCCTCCTTTCATCTTTCATTCGGATGCTCTTGCATCCCGATCTTGTTACAAAGCTCTAAATC
>JAGBIB010000210.1 GCA_017935195.1 Clostridia bacterium | reverse complement strand
CCGGATTCCCAAGGCAGAGCCTTGGGCGGGTCGTCGGGGCAACGCCCCTGCAGAGCCTCACAGGGAAGCAACGACACACCGTTTGCTTGTTCTTTTTCTTTGACAGCTATAGGCGCAAAGAAAAAGAACCAAAAAGAAACGCCCGCTCAAAAGGCGACACTTAAAAAAAGCCGTAAAAACAGTGCGAAGCAATTTCTTTGTCAGGGCGCTGCCCCGACACCCCGCAAGTTTTTGAAAAAACTTGACTAAAACTTTTTGGCGGGAGAATCGTGAGCAAAACGTGTCATTTAAACCGAGCAAATCGGCTACACAAAAACCAAAACCATTCAAAGTTTTTGGAATTCTTAAAACCTTTTTTCAAAAAGGTTTTAAGCGGGTCTAAGGGCAGAGCCCTTTTATAATGAATTCTATGAAGATTTTAGCATTTGAATCGTCCTGCGACGAAACGGCGGCGGCAGTCGTAGAAATGGACGAGGAGCGGGGGATCAGACAGATCCTCTCCTCCAAGATCGCCTCTCAGGTAGAGACTCACGCACTATACGGTGGGGTCGTACCCGAGATCGCCAGCCGCGCACATACCGAAGCCATCTCGGGACTTTGCAGGGAGGCCCTTGCCGAGGCGAAACTGACGCCGAAGGAGCTTGATGCCGTGGCGGTGACCTACACCCCGGGGCTGATCGGCCCGCTTTTGGTGGGTGTCAGCTTTGCCAAGGCCTACGCCTTTGCAAACGGCCTGCCCCTCATCCCCGTGAACCACATTATGGGGCACGTGGCGGCCTGCTATCTGACCTACAAGGACTTAAAGCCCCCCTTCTGTGCGCTGGTGGTGTCGGGCTCTCATACCTCTTTATTGAAGGTGAAGAGCTTTACCGACTACGAGCTGCTGGGCATGACCAGAGACGATGCGGCAGGCGAGGCCTTTGACAAGGTGGCAAGAGTGATGGGTCTGCCTTACCCGGGCGGAGCCGAAATGGACAGACTTGCCTCTATCGGTGACCCCCAAGCCATCAAATTTCCCTCCATTGCCGTGGCAGGGGAGAGCCTTGACTTTTCCTTCTCGGGTCTGAAAACGGCGGTGGTCAACCACTTAAACACCTTAAAGCAGAGGGGCGAGGGCTACAAAATGGAGGACGTTGCCGCCTCCTTCACCCACACCGTCACGGGCGGCATCTACAAGCGGATGAAGCAGGCGTATGAAAAAGAGCCCTTTGACACCTTCGTTCTGGCAGGCGGTGTTTCGGCAAACTCCCACCTGCGGAAAATGGCGGAAAGCTTCGGCAAAAAGCACAAGATGCGCATCTGCTATGCACCCCCCATCCTTTGCACCGACAATGCCGCCATGATCGGCGCTCAGGGCTACTACGAGGCAGAGGCAGGGCATTTTGCCTCCATCGATCTCAATGCCGAAGCGACCTGCGACATCTGATCAAGCAGAGGCCTGAAAACAGACCCGAATCAAGCCGTTCACAGAGCGCAAAAAGACCAAAATAAATCAGATTTGCAACTTTTAAAGGAGGCTTCTGTGAACGAAAAAATTTGTCGTTTTGCACAAAGAGATTTTTTTATTTTCCTATTGACAAGGGGAAAATAGGGCGTTTTCTCCCCAAAAAAAGCCTCTTTAAAAAGCAAGATTTTTGGCAAAAAATGACACGATTTTCCCGAAGCCTGTGGATAACTCTGTGGAAACTGTTGAAGGATCCTGCGAGAATTCAGTATTTACGGGCTTGTCTGTGGGGAGAACCCGAACAAGGCTGTGGAAAAGTCTGTGGAAATTGTGGAGAACATTGCTTGCAAAATTCTACAAAATGAAATCGGTAAAATTGCACAATAGCCAAAAAAGCAAAAGGCAGGTTGCACAAAACCACCGCCCAAAAAGAGAAAAACAAGAGGGCGCCCAAAGTGCCTTTTTAGGAAAAATCCCGAAAAAACGGGTCAAGAAAAAAGAAGGAAAAAGCCACTGAAGAAAAGTGGCCGCTCGGGGAGTGCGCGGGGTGAAAAGACCCCTTTTAAAAACAGAGAAAGGAAGGCGGAAGTGCCGTGAAAATTGAATTCAACTATCAAAATCAGGTCCTCACCCTGCCGGGAGCGGCCATCTTAAAGGTACAGACCGCCACCGAGACCGATCTGAAGCTCCTTTTGCTTCTGGCATCGGATCAGACCCTCCTTGAAGGCTTTGATGCCGCAAGAGCGGCAGAGCTTTTGGGCGTGGGGCAAAAGGAAGTCGAGCTTTCCCTCTCCTTTTGGAGGGGGGCGGGCATTGTCAAGTGCCACAGAGAGCCAAAGGGCATCAAAAGAGCAGACGAGGGTAAAAATGCACCGCAAAAGAGCAATGCACCCCAAGAGAATGCACCCGAAAAGGGAGGGGAAGATCCCTTTGCAGAGCTGAGCGAGGAGCAACGGTCGGAGGTCAAAAGGGCGGAAAGGATGTTGCCCTTTGCGGTAAAATCGGCAGACCTGCCCGTCTACACCGGTGCGGAGGTGGAGGAGCTGGTGGAATCCAAGCCCGGCCTTGACAGACTGCTCCACGAATGCCAGCTTCTGCTTGAAAAGGTGTTCAATGTGTCGGAAAGCAAAAAGATCATCGCCCTATCCGATACCCTGCGGCTGTCCGACAGCTACATCCTCCTGCTTTGCAGCTACTGCGTCAGCCTGGGCAAGGGGACGGTTCCCTATGTTGCCACCACGGCGTGCGAGCTATATAACGCCGATATCAAGACCGAAGAGGCGCTGGAGGAGTACATCGCCAAAAGGGAAAAGGATCACGATTTTGAAAGCCGCATCCGCCATTTGCTCGGTCTTGGAGGGCGAAAGCTCACCCAAAAGGAAAAGAAATTCTTTGAGAATTGGCAGCAGATGGATTTCCCCTTTGAGGTCATCTCCTTTGCCTACGAGCTTTCGGTAAACGCCAAGGGCGTGGTGGCGCTGCCCCACATCAACGCCATTTTGGAGGGCTTTAAAAAGGCAGAGGTCACCACTCTGCAGGAGGCGCAGATCGCCGCCGCCGCAAAATCGGAGGAGATGAAGAGAAAATTTGCCGAGGAAAACGCCCGTACGGGAAAAGGACAGAGCGGTGAAAAGAAGAGCGACTTCGTCAGCTTTGACTCTGAAGACTTCTTCAAGGCGGCAAAAAACAAGGGACTTTCCAAGCTGAAAAAAGAGGGCTAAAGGGCAGTTTTCTTAGAAAAACAGTGCAAACAATGCAAAAAGGAAGAAAAAATGAGCTACGATCCTTCGGTTTTTGAAAAGATCAAAAATGAATATGAGAGCCGCCGCCTGAAAGTGCGTACCGAGCAGGAGGCAAGAATAAACGAGGTCAGAGAGAAGATCGAGGGCATGGCAGCCATCGACGACATCCTCTCCGCCACGGGTTTACGCATCATGGAGGCCATCAAAAGCGGCAAAAAAGGGGGCATCGACGGGGTCAGAGCCGAAAACGAACATCTGGTCAAGGAGCGTGCCCGTCTGCTTGCCGCCCACGGCTACCCCGAAGACTACTGCGACCCCCACTACCTTTGTGCCGCCTGCGGTGACACCGGTTATGCGGAGGGCAAAGCCTGCGTCTGCATGAAAAAGGCCCTCTTTGAGGCGCAAGCCGCCCTTTCGGGGCTTTCCGGACTTTTGAAAAAGCAGAGCTTTGAAAACTTTTCCACAGCCTACTACCCCAATAAAAGCGAGGCCGAGCAGATCGTTGCATTTTGCCAAAGCTATGCCAAAAATGGGGTAAAAGAGGGAGAGAACCTGCTCTTAATGGGGGCAACCGGTCTTGGCAAGACCCATCTTTCCACCTCGATTGCCAAGGTTGCCATGGAAGAGGGGGGAAGCGTTGTGTACGAAAGCGCACAAAATCTCCTTTCCGACTTTGAATACGAGCGCTTTGAAAAGGACAGACACGACCGAGCGCCCGACAAAAGCGCCAAATATTTTAGCGCCGACCTGCTGATCATCGACGATCTGGGCAGCGAATTTTCCAATCAGTTCACCCTTTCGGTGCTGTATAACCTGCTGAATACCCGCATCACCAGAGGGACGTCCACCCTCATCAACACCAATCTGTCGGCAAAGGAGCTGCTGGAGCGGTATGACCGACGGATCACCAGCAGGATCTTAGGCGAATTCACCCTGCTGACCTTAGAGGGCAAGGACATCCGAATGCAAAAGCTGGGGTTGTGAGGAGAAGAAACCAAGAAACGTTTT
>JAGBIB010000022.1 GCA_017935195.1 Clostridia bacterium | reverse complement strand
CCCTTCTTCACCGGCAAGCAGAAGTTTGTTGATGCAGGCGGACGTGTTGACAAGTTCAAGAAGCGTCTTGAGGCAGCAAAGAAATAAGAACCAAATCGGCGTCGCGAAAAAGCGGCGCCTTTTTGTCTTTTGATGAAAAGTTCGTTTTTTCCGCGAAAATCGGAGAATAAGCGTATTTAGTTTAGTGTACGAGGTAGGGTATGGAACAGTCTGTTTTTAAAAACGTGCTGGAAGAGGAGGGTAGACTCCCCTCTGCAGTGCTGGTCTCGGTATTCAGAAAGGGGGAAGACCCTTCGCCCTTTGAAGCAAGCCTTGCCGAGCTTGAGCGTCTTCTTGAAACGGCGGGCGGCGAGGTCTTTGCAAAGCTGGTGCAGGTCAAGGAGCATCCCGAAAATGCCACCTATATCGGAAGCGGAAAGATCAAGGAGCTTGCCTCTCTGTGTGAAACGGGGGGCGTGTCGCTGGTGGTTTGCGACGAGGAGCTTTCGCCCATGCAGATCAAAAACTTAGAGGATGCGCTGGGCGGGGACATCCGTGTGATCGACCGCACCATGCTCATTCTTGACATCTTCGCCCTGCACGCCACCACCGCAGACGGTAAATTGCAGGTGGAGCTGGCGCAGTTAAAATATTCGGCGCCCCGTCTTTACGGCAAGGGCAAGGATTTGTCCCGTCTTGGCGGCGGTATCGGCACGAGGGGCCCCGGTGAAACCAAGCTGGAAAGTGACAAAAGACATTTAAAGGAGCGCATCCGTGCCTTGGAGGATCAGCTGGAGGTGCTCTCCAAAAACAGAGAGTTGCAGAGAAAGCAGAGAGAAAAGGCGGGCATCTTCCGCATTGCCATTGCAGGTTATACCAACGCCGGAAAATCCACCCTTTTAAACGCCTTAACGGGTGCTGGGGTGAAGGAAAAGGACGAGCTGTTTGCCACACTTGACCCCACCACCAGACGCTACGCCCTCCCCTCGGGCAATGAGATCCTGCTGACCGACACGGTGGGCTTCATCCGCAATCTGCCCCACCATCTGGTCAAGGCGTTCCGCTCCACCCTTGAGGAGGTGGCGCTTTGTGATGGCGTGCTCGTGGTGGTGGACTCCTCCGACCCCGAGTCGGATGCACAGCTGAAGGTGACGGTGGATCTGCTCACCGAGCTGGGCGCTTCGAGCAAGCCTACACTCTATGTTTTGAATAAGAGCGACAAAGCCTTCTCCACCATCATTCCCTTTATGGGCAAGGAGGGTGCGGGAAAGATCGTGCAGATCTCGGCGCTCACCGGTCAGGGCATCCCCCTTCTTCTTGAAAAGATCGAGGAGATGGTGTCGGGGGGCAAAAAAACGGTGAAGGCGCTGTTGCCCTCCTCGGCAATGGGACTTCTTGCCCGTCTTTATGAGGAAGCAAACGTGAAGAGCGTGGACTACACCCCCGAGGGTGCAGAGGTGGTTGCCGTGGTGGATGACCGTCTTTACGGCAAGCTAAAACCCTATATCAAGGAATAAAGCAGGGAGGATCGACCTTTGGAAAAGGAATACGAAATGCCCGCAGGTGCGGGTGAATCGGAGTTTACCGACCGAAAATCGGTCTTTTTGGGGCACGTGATGCCTGTAAAAAGCGAGGAAGAGGCACTGGAATTCGTCAAACAGATGAAGAAGAAATATGGCGACGCCCGACACAACGTCTGGGCGTTTGCCCTGCATAACGGTGCCATGCGCTCCTCCGACGACGGTGAGCCTCAGGGCACGGGCGGAGCGCCCGTCCTTGATGCCATTTTGAAAAAGGGACTCACCGATGCCGTGGTGGTGGTCACCCGTTATTTCGGTGGGATCCTGCTGGGCACGGGTGGGCTGGTGCACGCCTATTCAAATGCTGCCGTGTCGGCTCTTGACGCCGCAGGCAGAGTCAGAGCGGTGCCTCATACCCTTTGTGCGCTGACTTGCGATTACGCACAGTACGGCATGGTCTGCCGCCTTTGCGAAAAATACGGTGCGCTGGAGCTTTCCGCAGAGTATACCGATCGGGTGGGTGTCTCCTTCCTTTTGCCCCCCGGTGGCTTTGAGCCCTACGGAAAGGATTTAAGAGAGCAGAGTGCCGGTTCGCTGACCCTTGAAAATAAGGGCGAAAAGGTGCTGGCGCTTTCGGTGAAGAACAGATAAAAAGGAGTTTTTTGAAAATTAAGCGTATATTATAATATGTATTTAGATGTGTCGTTAGGACACCGTAGGGTGATTTAAGGGGGTGAGGAGCTTGGATAGCATCAGAGATGCCATCTGCAAAAGAGAAGAGGAGACACTTTCGCCCCATGCCTTTCGCTCGGCCAATACGGTGGGCAGAGAAAAATATCTTGCTCCCGACCCGATGCGCACCGAATTTCAACGAGATCGGGATAGGATCATTCACAGTAAGGCCTTTCGGAGGCTGATGCACAAGACGCAGGTCTTTCTTTGCCCCGAGGACGATCATTACAGAACCAGACTTACCCACACTTTGGAGGTCTGCCAGATTGCCCGCACCATTGCCAGATCGCTTTTTTTAAACGAGGATCTTGCTGAGGCAATCGCACTTGGACACGATCTGGGGCATACGCCCTTTGGCCATGCAGGGGAGAGGGTGCTTCGCAAGCTTTTGCCCGAGGGCTTTGAACATTATGAGCAGAGCTTGCGGGTGGTGGACAAGATCGAGCAGCTCAATCTTACCTATGAGGTGCGGGACGGCATCGTCAACCATGCGGGAGACAATATGGCCTCCACGCTGGAGGGGCAGATTGTAAAATATGCCGATCGGATCGCCTATCTCAATCATGATATTGACGATGCGGTGCGAGCTGAGATCATTTCGCCCGACGATATTCCCCTGATGCTTCAAAACGTACTGGGCTACGATCACAGTGAGCGAATTTCCACCATGGTAAACGCCATTGTGAAAATGGGCACGGAAGAGGGGAAGATCGGGATGGATCCCGAGATTGCCGAGGCGACCGACGAGCTAAGGACCTTGCTTTTCGGGATGGTGTATACCAATCCCATCGCCAAGGGCGAGGAAAAAAAGGCAGATGGGATGCTTACACAGATCTTTGAGTATTATTTGGCGGATCCTCGGCGGCTTCCGCCCGTCTACGCTGCCAATTTGGAAGAGGACGGTGCCAGACGATGTGTGGCAGATTATGTGGCGGGAATGACCGACAGATATGCCATCAATCTCTATAAGCAGCTGTTCATCCCAAAGGTTTGGCAAGGCCCCTCAGACCTGATCGAATAACGAGGAAAAAGAATGCTGGATCAAACGATCATAGAAGAACTCAAAATAAGAAATAATATTGAAGATGTGATCTCTTCCTATGTTCGTCTTTCGAGAGCGGGGAAGGATCTCAAGGGTCTTTGTCCCTTCCATTCGGAAAAAACGCCCTCCTTCCATGTGCATCCGGCAGAAGGGTACTTTCATTGCTTCGGATGCGGTGCGGGGGGAGATGTGATCACCTTCGTGATGAGGGCGGAGAATCTTGCCTATCCCGAGGCGCTGGAATATTTGGCAAAGAGGGCGGGCATCGCACTTCCTGTGGATTACGGTGAAGGAAAAAAGAGGGATGCGGACAGATCGCTGGTTGCCGCCATGAATAGGGAAGCGGCAAAGTATTTTCATGCCTGCCTCATTGACCCGAAAACGCCTGCAGGATTAGACTATTTGCAAAAAAAGCGGGGCTTTTCCATGTCGCTGATCCGCCGCTTCGGCCTTGGTTATGCTCCAAACGGCTGGGACGGGTTAAGGAACCATTTGCGTGCAAAGGGATATACTTATGAGCAGATGGTCACCGCAAATCTGGTGCAAAAGAGCACCAAACGAGAAAACAGCTACTACGATGTGTTCAGAGACAGGGTGATGGTTCCCATTTTTGATGTGGGCGGCAACGTGGTGGCCTTTGGCGGCAGACTTTTGAGCGACGGACAGCCAAAATATTTAAACAGTGCCGAAACACCGGCCTTTCGCAAGAGTAAGACGCTTTTTGCCTTGAATTTTGCAAAGGATCACTGTGCAGAGCGGATGATCCTTTGTGAAGGATATATGGATGCCATGGCGCTTCACGGTGCCGGATTTCCTTCGGCGGTGGCGACCCTCGGCACGGCGATCACCCCCGATCACGCACGCTTGATGAGCCGTTACACCAAAAGCGTGATCATCTGCTATGATACCGATGAAGCCGGTAAAAAGGCGGCGGACAAAGCCTTTCGCATTTTGGCCGAGGTTGGTCTGGAGGCACGCATTTTGCGGGTGGAGAATGCCAAGGATCCGGACGAGTTCATCAAAAAATCGGGAGCGGCTTCCTTTGCAAGATTGCTGGATAAGAGCAAGAGTCGCTTTGAATATAAGCTTGAAGGGATCCTTTCCCGACACGATCCTGCGGTGGTGGACGAAAAGATCAAGGCGCTGAGCGAGATCACTGCGCTCATTGCCGAGTTTCCGTCTTCGGTGGAAAGGGAGCTTTACATAACAGCCGTTTCAAAAAAACTGGAGATCCCACTAAAACCTCTGGCAGAGGATGTGGAACGGGTGATGCGCAAAAACAGAAGCCGACAAAAAAAGGCCTTTGCGGAGGACGTGATGCGCAAAACGGAGGGGTATGCCGATCGGATCAATCCCCAGATCGTGGGCAACGTTGCCTCGGCAAGAGCTGAGGAGGCCATTTTGGGAATCCTGCTTCTTCGAGAGGACGTGACCGAGAGAGCACTGAAGGAAGGCGTGCTTTGCAAGGAGCACTTTGTGACCGACTTCAATCGTCGGGTATTCATGAAGATCGCAGAGCTGGCGGAGGAGGGAATGCCTCCCGAAACGGGACTTCTCGGTGCCTATTTTACCCCGGAGGAGATGGGGAGGATCGTGGAGATGCGTCTGGCAAGATCCACGCTGACCGATAACGGATACACGGTTTTTTTAACCTGTGTGGACAGGCTGAAAAAAGGCGGTAGAACAAGTGAAAACAGCCCGGAGGATATTCGGGCGATCATCGAAAAGAAAAGAAAGGGAACATGACCGCAGGGTCATAAAGGGCAAAGATGAGCAACGAAATCATTTCCGAAAACGAAAACAAGCAGACCAACTATGAGGAGCTGGTTGAAAAGGGAAAGAACAAAGGGGTGCTGACCTCGGGAGAGATCGCAGCCATGATCGACGAGGGAGAAAGCGATTTAGAGCAGATCGGCAGACTTTATGAGGATCTGGAATTTCTCAGCGGAGAGGTGAGTGAGCACGTTCTTGATCAGAACGAGTTTACCGAGGAGATCAAAAACGAGATCGAGCGCTACGAGTCGGCGGAGGATATGGAAAAAATGCTTGCCTCCGAGGGACTTGCCATCGATGACCCTGTGAGAATGTACCTCAAGGAGATCGGTAAGGTGCCTCTTTTGACTGCCGAAAAGGAGATGGAGCTGGCGCGCCAGATGGAAGAGGGCAGCGAGAGAGCCAAGCAGGAGCTGGTGGAAGCAAACCTCAGACTGGTGGTGTCCATCGCCAAAAGATACGTGGGCAAGGGAATGTCTTTCCTTGACCTGATCCAGGAAGGAAATCTGGGCTTGATGAAGGCGGTGGAGAAATTTGACTACCGCAAGGGCTATAAGTTCTCTACCTACGCCACTTGGTGGATCAGACAGTCCATCACCCGTGCCATTGCTGATCAGGCGAGGACCATCCGTATTCCCGTGCATATGGTGGAGACCATCCACAAGGTTGCAAGAGTTTCCAGACAGCTTGTGCAGGAAAACGGCAGAGATCCTTCGGCTGAGGAGATCGCAAGAGTGATGAAGATGTCCCCCGAAAAGGTGAGAGAGATCATGAAGATCGCTCTTGACCCCGTGTCGTTGGAAACACCGATCGGTGAGGAGGAGGACAGCCACTTGGGCGATTTTATTGAGGACAGCGATTCTCCCGCTCCTCAGGAAGCGGTTTCCTATGTGATGCTCAGAGAGCAGTTAAACGAAGTGCTTCACACCCTGACTCCCAGAGAGGAGCAGGTGTTAAAGCTGCGTTTCGGTCTTGACGACGGCAGAACCAGAACCCTTGAGGAGGTCGGTCAGGTATTCAACATCACTCGTGAGAGAATCCGCCAGATCGAGGCAAAGGCGCTCCGTAAACTTCGCCACCCCAGCCGTTCAAAGCGTTTGAAGGACTATTTGGACTGAGTATTTAAGGATAATTAAAAATAAAAATCAGAAAAAGCATTATAGAACTTGACAATTTGATAAAGTTGGTGTACAATATACATGTTATAGTATTAGCAGGAGGTTTCCCCCATGAAAAAAAGAATTATAAGTTTGCTACTTTGTCTGGTAACCTTGTTGCCTGCGGCACTGATCCTCGCTTCTTGCGGAAACGGATCCATGACTGTGGGCGAGCCCGGTGATGCCATTGCTCAGACTTTGGTCATCGCTGCGATCAAGGATGAGAAAACCACCGACGAAGCACTGTTGGCTGTGCAGGAAAAGCTGAATGAGATCACTGAGGCTGAATACAACACCCATGTGGTCTTGAAGTTCTTCACCGCTGACGAATATGCACAGAAGATCATGGAGATGTCTCAGCGTCTTGCTGCAAAGCAGGAGAGCTTTGAGGCTCAGCTTACCGGTGCAGAGAGTGTTACCGACCCTCGTGAGTATGATGAAGAGCTGCTCAAGGAGCTGGGTGTTACCGAAAATATGAAGGCTGAAAACGGTGACTACTATTATCTTGCTGAGTTCGATACTCCCAAGACCGTATATCCCGCTGCAGGTGAGGATCAGCTCGATATCATCTTTATCGACAGCATCGAGACCTACTATCAGCTGATGGACAACCGTTATATCACCTGTCTGAATGCCGATATTGCAAACAACGGTGGCTTCAGAAAGTATACAAGCAACGCAATGCTTTCCCGCGTTTATCAGATGTGCAACGGCATCAAGCGTGTTTTTGCAAAGGATGATGCTGCGGCAGGCGATGCTTATGCTATCCCCAACAATTATATCACCGAAAGCGCAAACTACCTGCTGATCAACAAGAAGCTGTACGATCACTACAACTACGATATCCTGTGCGATACATACGTAGCCGACGCAAACAATGTTTCGGGTGTGGACGATCTGGCAGACCTTGATATGTTCCTCAACGAGGTTATGAAGGGCAATGCGACCAACGGTGACCTGAAGGTAGATAAGATCTTATATAACTACTCCGGTTGGGATACCTATTCCTATTTTGGCGAAGATGACGGTGCGTTCTCTCTGATCGGTCTGACCGCAACCAGAGGCTTCAATACTGCGCTGACTCCCAAGCCCGATAGCCTTTTGAAGCGTACTGCATTCAAGAAGGCGATGACCCTCGTATATGATCTGAAGACCTTGGGTACTCCCGCTATTGCAGGTGATTGCTTCTACAGAGAAAGCGACGAAGAGGCCGGCTTTATGGTGCCTAGAGCGACCATGGCTGAGATGGCTGAGGCAGGACAGAGCTTTGCAGTTGCAATGGTCAGCGGCGACACCAAGCTGGCAGACTACTATAGCAAAGAGGACTATTACGTTGTAAGAACCAGCGCATATGAGATCGACAACACCATGTTTGAGTCGATGTATGCGATCAGCACCTTCTCCACCACTGCTGTTGACGTGGACAATATGTGGTTGCAGCTCAAGCTGGAGAATTATGAAGATAACGGCAACAAGAACCCCAGAGCGTTCGAGATCATCTCTATGCTGCAGACCAATGCTGAGGCAGTAAACCTGCTGACCTATGGCGTGCAGGGCGTTGACTACGATGTGTACGACAACGATCCCAAGGTCTACAATGTAGGCAAGGGCGACTATAAGCCTGTTTACGGACTGGGCAATATGTTCTTAACCAAAGAAAGCGACAGCATGGACAGCAGAACCGCTTACTATGCTGCAAACGAATGGGAAGCGGCAAAGCTGCAGATGCGTGCTTCTGTTTGCACTCCCTTCTGCGGATTTTTGATCCGTGATTTTGAACAGCCTGAGAAGGAGACCAACCTGATGACCTCTCCCGAGATCCGCGATGAGCTTCAGCAGATCTCTGCGGAGATGATCGAAAAGATCAACAACTTCTCCGGTGTGGACGCTGATGGCAAGGAATGCACTATTTCCGAGTATATCGAGGATCTCCAGAAGGAGCTGGGTGCAACCGAGGCATACGAGCTGGCAGTTCAGTCGTATAAGCTGAATGATGACCGTTATACCGGTCCCACCTATGAGGCACAGCCCTATCCTCAGTACAACAGATTCTACTTCTTGGTATATCACAAGACTCCCGATAAGTTCTTCGGCTAATATTCTTTGAATCAAAGGAGGCATCTTGAATGCGGATCGCATTTGAGATGCCTCCTCTTATGCGCTTGAAGATGGTTGATCAGAAGAGACTAAGAAACAATTTTCCTAAAAAAATACGATCAAAAATCACGAACACACTTGCAAAATGAAAGAAAATGTGCTATACTGTATAGGTACAGTAAAATACGAAATAAGGCCATACGTCTGTTTGGTGTGTGGTCGCATCGGTGTATGCGTTATCAAGAATGGGTCCTGCGCAATTTGCCCCCGTGAACCGTGTCAGGTGGGGAACCAAGCAGCACTAAGCGGTCAGGTGGATGTGCCGCAGACAGCCTGTTCCGAGTATATATTCGACGCCCATACTTTCCCGGGCGGGCGTATGGTCTTATTTTGTGTTTTACTGTTTTTTTAACGAAGTCTGCTTTGCTGAGAGGCCATTGCCGTCATGCAAAGAGAAAGGGGAGAGGATATGCATCAGGCGCTCTACAGAAAATACAGACCTGCCGATTTTTCGGGGGTTGTGGGTCAGGAGCACGTTACGTCGGTTTTGAAATATGAGGTAGCGGGCAAAAGAACCAGCCACGCCTATCTTTTTTGCGGAAGCAGAGGGACGGGAAAGACCACCTGTGCCAAGATCCTTTCCAAGGCGGTGAACTGTCTTGATCCTCAAAACGGCGATCCTTGCTGTAAATGTGAGAATTGCGTTGCAATAGACAAGGGCTGGACCACGGATGTGATGGAAATGGACGCCGCCTCCAATACGGGTGTGGACTATATCCGTGATATCAGAGATGCGGTAATGTACGCTCCCTCCATGCTTGATACCCGCGTTTATATCATAGATGAGGTGCATATGTTGTCCGATGGCGCATTTAATGCGCTTTTAAAGACGCTTGAGGAACCGCCGGCAGGAGTGATCTTTATTTTGGCGACCACCGAAATGCAGAAGATCCCCTCCACCATTTTGTCTCGCTGTCAGAGGTTTGAATTCCGCAGGATCGCAGGCGGAGTAATTGCAGAAAGACTGATGGAGATTGCCGAGAAAGAAAAGATCGTCCTTGAAAGGGATGCGGCTCAACTGATTGCAAGACTTTCTCAGGGCGGTATGCGCGATGCCATCTCCATGCTGGAGCTATGCAGTGCAGATGGAAGAAGAGTGGATCGTGCGCTGGTTGAGGAGCTTTCGGGAGGCGCAGGCCGTCAGATGGTGGAAAAAACGGTGGAGGCGCTGGCGAATAAGGACAGAGCGACCCTGTTTTCCGTGATCGCCAAGCTTTATGAGTCATCGGGAGACCTGTCGGTCTTCTGGCAGGAATTGATCGCTTACTACAGAGATATGGTGGTTGTGAAGACCATCAAGGATATGAATCGAGAGGATCTGCGCAAGGTCGTTTTGGATTTGACCGAAAGCGAGTTTGAAACGCTGGAGGCCCTCAGCGGCAGATTCAGATATGAAACACTGATGTACCACGCTTCCGTGCTGGACGGGGCGCTTGCCTCCACGGGCGGAAGGACCGGCGTATCCGGAAGGATCGCTGCTGAGATGGCACTCTTAAAAATGAGCAGTGAGGCGGTGGATACCACGCCCGAGGCCTTGCTTTCACGTATCGCATCGCTGGAGGATCGTCTCAACGCAGGTCTGATCACACCGTATCCTGCCTTCGCAGATACAAAGAGTGATGCAAGAACAGAAGATACGCAGAAGGTGGAAGAGAAACCTGCCAAGCAAGAGGTGCAGCTTGCTTCCAAAGAGCTGATGGAATTTTCCGAGGTCTTACATGCATATGCGCGGATCGACCCCGGAACAGCGGCCTTTTTGAACGGAACGAAAGCATATCTCTATGAAGACGGTACCTTGCGTGTGGGGGTAAGCAATGATTTTGCCTTGAGAATGCTTGAGGGAAATCATGCCGCTACAGCACTGACTGCTATATTAAAAAACACGCAGGGCGTTGATGCGAAGGTATTGTTCGTTCGTCAAAACGGCAAGGATCCCTCAAACGGCATGGATGCGCTGGATGAATTAACGTGAGCAAAAACAGAAACAATTTTGAGTTGTTTATAGAGTATTTATAAAGAAAGGATAAAATACAACAATGAAAGCAAGATTACCTCAGGGATTTGGCGGCGGCCCCCAGAATATGAACGCAATGATCCGCCAGGCACAGAAGATGCAGGAGCAGATGGAGACTCTGCAGGCAGAGCTTGATGCCAAGGAATACGAGATCAACGCAGGCGGTGGCGTGGTTACCGTGAAGATCAACGGTAAGAAGGAGATCCTCTCCATCGACATCAATCCTGAGATCGTGGATCCCGATGACATCGAGACCCTTGCAGATGTGCTCACTGCGGCAGTAAACGAAGCAATCCGTACTGTAGAGGAGACGAACTCTGCCGAAATGTCCAAGGTGACCGGCGGAATGAGTCTTCCCGGAATGTTTTAAGAGATGACCGAGTATCTGTTGCCCTTGGAGCAGATGATCGAACAGCTTGGCTCTCTTCCCGGCGTTGGAAGAAAGACTGCGGCAAAATACGCCTTTCATCTGCTTGAATTGCCTCAAGAGGAGCTGGAGCAGTTTTGCACCACACTTCTTGATGGAAAGAGACGGATCAAGACCTGCAGAATCTGCAACAATCTGTGCGAGGGAGAGGTCTGTTCCATTTGCGCCGATCCCAAAAGAGTAAACGGACAGATCTGCGTGGTGGAGGACGTGAAAACGCTGATGGCGATGGAACGTGCAGGCAGCTTTAGGGGTGAATACCATGTGCTTGGGGGAGCGCTTTCTCCAATTGACGGTATCGGACCCGACCAGATCGACGTGGCAGGACTGATGGATCGGATCAAGACGGGTCCTCAGCCCGTGCTTGAGGTGATCGTTGCCACCAATCCAACCGTTGAGGGCGAGACAACTGCGCTTTATATCACAAGACTCTTGAAGGACTCCGAGATCCGGGTAACCAGACTTGCCTGCGGCATTCCTGTGGGGGCAGACTTGGAGTATGCGGATGAGGTGACCCTGATGAGGGCACTTGAGGGCAGACAAAGCTTAAAATAAAAGCATAGGAGAGACGGCATTGCCGCTGAAAAAAATGAAATACTATACGCTGAAATTCGGAGAGTTGACCCGTCACCTGCCTATTTGCAAGGTGACCGATAGCCTGTATATTGCAGGCTTTGTGCTTCTGGGCGATGCAGCACTCAGCGAAGAGTGTGCAAGGGAGCTGTTGGAGATCGTTCCCGAATACGATTATATCCTGACAGCTGAAGCCAAGGGGATCACCCTTGTGAATGAGATGGCAAGACAAAGCGGGGCACAAAAATACATGATCGCCAGAAAGTACGCCAAGGCCTATATGACCGGTGTTTTCCGTGTGGATGTGCGCTCCATTACCACCGATAAGGTGCAGACCCTTTATCTGGATACAGCCGATGCCGAGCTGATGAAAGATAAAAGGATCTTGATCGTGGACGACGTGATCTCCACGGGCGAGTCACTTCGTGCTCTTGAAGAGCTTGTAAGGCAGGCAGGCGGCATCGTGGCGGGCAAAATGGCGGTGTTGGCTGAGGGTGAGGCTGCTGACAGAGAGGATATTCTCTATCTGCAAAAGCTTCCGCTCTTCCATCCCGACGGAAGTATCATGGACTGATATTTGAAAAAGGCGCTTTTCTGTCATATTTTTAATTGCTTCACCGTACAAATAGGTTGGAAGGGGGCGGAAAATGTGACAGAAAAGGGTACAAAAAGGATCGTGGCAGATCCGCTTTACTTTTTTTGTATGGCGGGCGGATTGGCGTTTGGATGCGTGATAGCGGCCTTCTTTGGCAAGGAGCTTTCCAAGGCATCCTTTGCCGGCGGTTTTGCCCATGCCGTTCCGGGGGCATTTTCCCTTCGGGATGTGGCTCTTGCCTTTTTCTTGCAGGCAGTACCCATGTTGCTGCTCTATTATGCCGCATACGGCCATCTTTTGCGCCCTACGGCGGCAGCGGTGTTGGCTTTTCGAAGCATCATGGGTGGATGCTGTATTGCCGCATCTGTTCGGTTGTTTTTATCGGATGATGCGCTCTCTGCAGTGCTTGTCCTGCTTTTTGTACTGTTTGAGCTACTGACCCTGTCCTTGCATCTCTCTTTCGCCTATTTGGCCGGGCATTTCTTTTTGTCAGTAAAAGGGCAGGGGATCAGAAAAAGTGCGGTAGGGCAGTTTACGGGGGATTTCCTCTTCTTTTACGGATTGATCCTGTTTTTTTATATTGTTAGAGGCTGTATCACGGCCTTGCTGAATTCATGAAAGGGTAGAGACTGTTTTGGAACTGAAAAGAAAAAAGAAGTTTAATTTATACAATATTCTCAATCCGGAGTTTGACAAAAAGGATGCCAAAAAGGACGAGGATGTGAATAGTCTGAACTTTGTCGGCTTTTTTAAGCTGGTGGGCAGACGTTTTTCCACGATTTTGTCGGCCAATATCTTCTTTGTGCTGGGCAATTTTCCTGCGTTCTTTTTGCTGGTGATCTTTTCGGGCTTGATCAACGATCATTCCATCGTTCCTCAATCGCTTTCTTTCTCCAATCTTTACGGAGCGATGCAGTTTGCGGGAAGCTCTCCGCTGTCAGCGGTGTTGCAGGGTGTATCCGGCTCGCCCGTAACCGAAAATGAGTACAATCCCATTCTTCTTGGTATTTTTATCGGGCTTGCTTGTCTGGTTTTCTTGACCTTTGGTGTGGTCAACTGTGGGTGTGCACATCTGCTTCGAAGTGTGGTACGACAGGAACCGGTCTTTTTAATGCAGGATTTCTTCGGAACAGTCAAGAAAAACTGGAAGCAAGGACTTTTCCTTGGCATTTTCGATCTTCTGTTTTTCGCATTGATCCTTTATGATATCTGGGTGTTCTATTTGAATTATCCTTATAGCATCTTCTATTCCATAGGATTTTTCCTTTCGCTCGGAATCTTCGTTCTTTATCTGTTTGCGAGAATGTATTTCTATATGCTGACGATCACCTTTGACCTGAAGCTTCATAAGATCATCAAAAATGCGTTTATCTTTGCATTTTTAGGCTTTAAGAGAAATATTCTTGCGCTGATTGGACAGGTTGCATTGATTGTGCTTGTGGTGATGCTGATCATGACAGGTGCACTGATGGCACTGGGTGCGGTTCTGCCGCTGGTCATTTTATTTGGTTTGGGCTTGTTTATGGGCTATTATGCATCCTATAAGGTGATCAAAAAGTATATGATTGACCCGTATTACGATGAGCACGGCAATCCCCTTTCCTCAAGCGAAGAGAAATCCGAGGAACAGACCGAGGTGGACGAGGAAGAGGATGGAGACAGTGAGTTGAAAGAAGCATAAAGCAGGAGCGGGGCATTCTTTTGATTTGATAAGAATATAAAAAACAGAGCGCTTTTCAAAAAAGAGAAGCGCTCTTTGTTTTTCAGAAAGAAAAGGGTCTGAGGAGCTTCTCAGACCCGCAAGGCTTACTTTTTATTTTGGATGAGCATGGCGAGAGCGGGCACAAAATCCTTGATCACCATGTGGGATGTGTTGATCATCAGATCGTAGTGCTCGGCATCCAGCCATTTTTGACCGGTGAAGAACTTGTAGTAGTCGGCACGCTCAGCGTCAACTCCGCTGATGTGACGAGCCAACTGCTTGTCGGTCAAGGGTTTTTCATCCTTGGGTGCCTTGGTGCGGCAGCGCGCCACACGGGAGGGCATATCGGCATAAACAAACATCTTGAAGGGCTCAAGCTCTCTTAAAATGTAGTCGGCACAGCGACCAATGATCACACAGTCGCTTTTGGATGCCAGCTCCTTGATGATGTTGTGCTGCTCGGCATAGATCTGTGTGTTGAAATCCACGGGAGCAGGGGTGTGGGCAAGGAAGGTCCTGCCGATGGTGATGGGATAGTAGACGATGGGCTTCTTTTCAACGATACTGCTGACGTAATCCTCAGCCAAGCCGCTTCT
>JAGBIB010000209.1 GCA_017935195.1 Clostridia bacterium | reverse complement strand
GGTTGTTTTCCTTGCCGCCGGGCAGCAGATCCTTGTCGGGTAAATTGGGCAGAGAGAGCATCAGCGCCGTAAACTCCTCTTCGATCTCCTTGAGCTTCTCGCCGTCTGCCTTTACCTGCTCCCCTAACTTCTTCATCTCGGCAAAGATGGGGGCAACGTCCTTGCCCTCCTTCTTGTACTGAGGGATGAGCTTGTTCTGCTTGTTCTGCTCTGCCTTGATCTTCTCGGAACGACCGATGATCTCTCTTCTCTCAGCATCCAGCTCTAAAATGCGGGCGATCTCCTCTTTTGCGTCCTTGCCCTTGTTCTGTAAAAGCTGCAGAACTTCCTCTGTATTCTCTTTAATAAGCTTGATATCTAACATTGTTTTTTATTCCTTTCGTGTTGCGTTATTTTACATAAAGTTATATAAATCTACGAATTTTGGGACAGCGTCGAAAGACTCTCGCCCAAAGTGGCCGCACCAAACTGCCGTTTGACGCATTCAAAGTTTTTAGAAAGTCTTGAAACCCTTTTTTTAAAAAGGTTTTCAAGTGGGTTCTCAAGGGCAAAGCCCTTGATTTTAATGCTTCGTCAGATCTCGTCTTCAAAAAGCTGCTTGCCACAAAGGGACTCCAGAATGGCTTCCAAGTCTTCCCGATCCTCATAGTAAAGCTCGATGCGCTTGCTCTTGCCTCTGCCTGCGATGTTCACCCTTCTGCCCAGGTGTCTTCCTGCCTTTTCGGCAAGGACCTTGCTGTAGTTCACCTTCACGGGGGTGACGGGCGCTTCCTCCTCGTCCTCTTCAAAAAGGGCGGCATTGATCCGCTTGACCAGCGCCTCGGTCTCCCTCACGCTCAGCTCCTTTTGGACGACGGTGTGCGCCGCCTTCACCAGCTCCTCCTCGTCTTCAATGCCCATGAGCACCTTTGCGTGCCCCTCCGACAGAATGCGGGAGGCTACCATCTCGAGGCATTCCTCGGGCAGATCCAAGAGGCGCAGGCTGTTCGCCACGCCGCTTCTGCTCTTCCCTACCGCCTGCGCCACCTTTTCTTGGGTCAGACCGTATTCCTCGGACAGCTTTTTGTAGGCAAGTGCCTCTTCGATGGGGTTCAAGTCCTCCCTCTGTACGTTTTCAATGAGGGCAAGCTCTGCCGCCTTTTTGTCGTCTGCGGCAATGACGGTGACGGGAATCTCCGAAAGACCTGCCATTTTGGCGGCTCTCCACCGTCTTTCACCGGCAATGATCTCATAATAGCCGCCAATGGACTCGCGCACCGCCACAGGCTGGATGATGCCGTGGGTGGAAATGGAGTCGGCAAGCTGCTGAAGTGCCTCTAAATCAAAGTTTTTACGGGGCTGGTCACGTCTGGGCTCGATCTGTGAGATGCGAACCATGCTGGTTCCGGCACCGTTTTCAGGGGCGGTGTTGTCAAGAAAGATGGAGTCCAGTCCTCTTCCGAGTCCGCCTTTTGCTTTCGTTGCCATGGCTTTTTTGCGGCTTTTTCTTCAAAAAGCCTTCCTTTCTTTGTGTATGATGGGTTGCACCGACCTTTTTTCTTTAAAAATGCGGATTCGGTGCTTGTTTTTGCCCTTTTGCCCTCAAATACGGAGCATCAGCTCCTTGGCTGCCTGCTCGTAGGCCTTGGCACCCTTGCTGTTCTTGTCGTAATAGCAGATGGGCAGACCGTGGCTGGGTGCCTCGCTGATCCGTACGCTTCTGGGAATGGGCTCGGACAGAAGCTTGTCGGCATAGTATTTCTTCAGCTCCTTGAGCACTTGGGTGGACAGATTGAGTCTGCCGTTATACATGGTGATCAGGATCCCTGCGATCTCTAAATCGGGATTGTATAGCTCCTTGGTCTTTCTGATGGTCATCATCAGCTGAGAAAGACCCTCCAAGGCGAAATACTCGCACTGCATGGGGATCACTACCCCGTCGGATGCCGCCAAGGCGTTGATGGTCAGAAGACCGAGAGAGGGCGGACAGTCAATGACGATGTAGTCAAAATCGTCCTTCAGCTTGTCAAGCTCGTTTTTCAAGCGAAATGCTCTGTTTTCCAGCTCCACCAGCTCAAATTCCGCCCCTGCCAGGGCGATGTTGGCGGGAATGACCGAAATCCCGTCGAATTCGGTGGGGATCACGGCATCCTTTCCCCCTACCCTGCCCACCAGCAGATCGTAGCTTGTGAAGCGCAGACTCTTTTTATTGATTCCAAAGCCGCTGGTGCAGTTTCCCTGCGGGTCGCAGTCCACCGCAAGCACCTTTTTGCCCCTTTGCGCAATGGCGGCCGCCACATTGATGGCGGAGGTGGTCTTGCCGATGCCTCCCTTTTGGTTTGCAAATGCTAAAATCTTTCCCACGGATACTCCTTGATTCTTGGGTCGCAATGCCTTTTAATACAAGGTACATTATATCAAATTCACCGTGAAAAGTCAATCGCTTTTCCCGATTTCCACAAATTTTCTACAATATATTTATTATATATAATATCTGTCTTGCATCGGCTTCAAGAGCCGCCTGTTTTGCGTGTTTTCCTGCTTGTTCCACGTGGAACATAGGATGCTTTTTGTTGCGGATAAGCCGTCCGTTGCCGAGAAGACCTCTGATGCCGAGAAGACTTCTGATGCCGAGAAGACTTGTGATGCCGAGAAGACTTCTGATGCCAAGAAGCTATCTGCCGCCGAGAAGACTTCTGATGCCGGACTCTTTGCCCGTAGGTCGAGCATAGGTGATGTTCCACGTGGAACAACCGCCCGACTGCCGTGAGATCGACCGACCGTCATGAGCGGTGATCTGTTTTCGCGTATAACGAGGAACTGTGCAATGTTCCACGTGGAACATTGCACAGTCGGTGTTGTCTGTTGGCTTGGTGTGGGTTGCTCGTGCAACGCCATTGTTGCCCATTCAAGCGCCCTTGGAATGGTCGGCACTGTTGTGTACCATGCGCACCGTGCTTTCCTTGTATATACGCAGAGTGTACTCATAGTAGTCCTCGTTCTCGCTGACCCTGCCCGTTGCGGTGACACCGCCGTCCCGCAAACGCCTTGTCATCATATCGATGCTGTTGAAAAAGGGGCGCACATCCGAAAAAAGCATTTTTCGCTTTTGTGCGGGGGCATAGCCCTCTGCATTCTGCCGATCCTCGGGAAAAAGTGTGCGCAGGGTGTGTACCGTTTCCACCAGCCATCTTTTGCGTTCTGCGGTGTTTTCCATCGCTGCAAGACGCTCTAAGATGTAAAGCGGAAGCTGGGCGGAGCGGCAGAGCGTCTGCTCGTCGGGCTCCAGCCTTGAAAGAGAGCGATAAACGGCTATTTGCGCACTGTCCATGGAAAGTGCCGAGGCAAGGCGATCGTCTGAAAGAAGACGGTCGCTCCTCAGCTCCTCCAAAATGGCAGACATTTCGAAGGGATCAAGTGAACGGGTGTGGAGCAGGGAAGAGGCGAGGGCGACGGGCAGGGCGGCGGCGGTGAGCTGGCAGATCACGCAGGGTGCCTTGCGGATGCCCAGCTCTTTTAAGGCTTTAAAGCGCCTTGAGCCGTCCACCAGAGCAAAAATGCCCCCTAAGGAAGAGTGATCCGGGCAGATCCTGCGCACAGAAAGGGGAACCAGCAGACCGTTTTTTCGGATACTGTCGCAAAGCTCCTTCAGATCCTCGGGGGTATCCGGTTCACGACCTGCTTCGGGCGGGCAGATCCGTTCGATCTCGATCATGTGGACGGTATAATGCTCTCTGAGCGCCTCCAGCCGCTCTTCTACAAGACGGGCAGTCGCCTCTTTTTGCGCCTCCTTGTCCTTTTGGTGCTGAGAAAAGAGCTTTATTTTGCGAAATAACATATTTAAACCTCCTTGTTCCTGCAAAATGCCTTCTTTGGAGCACATTCCTCTATGCCGCTTCCTCAAGGACACGCTCCTTGAAGCCGCATCCTCAAGGGTGCGCCCTCAATGGCGGCTTCCTCAAGACTGAGGACTCCTGCCTTGCAGAAGGTGATGCGCATCTATTGCAGGCTTTTTCCATATTTTAGCACCCGAAAGCGAAAAAAGCCGTCGAAAAAGGGGGACGAATTGCTATTTTTTGCCACAAAATGCAGATATATTCCCCAAAGTAGCCTTATTTGGAGCAAAGTGCTTGCTGCATTCGGAGCGATAGGTCGAAAAAAGGGAAGCGGGAGGGTCTTCTTGGTGGGCAAAGGATAAAGAGCATTGCAAGCAAAAGGGAAGGGCGGTGAAGAAAATGACGAAAAGAGAGGCATATTTGCGCTGTCCACTTGACAAATTGACAAAAATGTTGTAAACTGAACCGTAA
Source organism: Clostridia bacterium (assembly GCA_017935195.1). Lineage (GTDB taxonomy): Bacteria > Bacillota > Clostridia > Oscillospirales > CAG-272 > UBA11512. The sequence goes on along the minus strand of JAGBIB010000209.1, from coordinate 3,351 downwards.
CCCCGTGATCGGGGAAAAACGAGTGAACAAAAAAGGAGTTTTTGTTATGGCAAAGGGAAAGGGCACCTTCTTTAAGGACTTTAAAGCATTTATCACCAAGGGCAATGTGATCGACATGGCCGTCGGCGTTGTCATCGGCGGATCCTTCGGTAAGATCGTAACGGGTTTGGTCAACTACATCATCAACCCCTTCGTTGGCATCTTCCTCAAGAGCGGAAGCCTTGATTCCGTCAAGACGGTCATCGTGAAGGGAGTGGAGGCGCAGGAAGCCGTTTTAAACGAGGCGGGCGAGGTCGTCACCCCTGCGGTTGAGGCTGTGGCGGAGGTCGCCATTCTGTGGGGCACCTGGGCGCAGACCATTATCGACTTCCTGATCACCGCATTCTGCATTTTTGTGGTTCTGCGTATCATCATGGCTGTTAAGAGAAGAGCCGAGCGCAAGGAGATTGAGGAGGCTGAAAAGAAGGCGGCCGAGGAGAAGGCTGCTGCCGACAAGGCTGCCGCTGAGGCTGCCGTTGCCGCTGCCGCAGTTGCGGAGAAGCAGGCGCGTCTTGACGAGTCGGTGCTGAAGCAGGAGGCATTGCTTGAAGAGATCAAGGAGCTGTTAAAAAACAAGTGATCGGCTCTTTTTAAGGGCAAAATGAATCGAAGCATTTAAAAAGCGTATTCAAAAAGCGTTGTTCCACGGGGAACAGCGCTTTTTTGAAAGATGAACGGCAAAACGGACGTGGGAGGGGGCATAAGATGGAAAATCCCTTTAAATACTCGGATACAAACAAAAGATATCATACCTTTGACTACTATGTAAAGCACCGCTTTGGCAAAAAGGTGGTGAAGGTGGGGCTTGACGGTGGCTTTTCCTGTCCCAACCGTGACGGCACCAAGGGGGTGGGCGGCTGTGCCTTTTGCGGAGCGGGCGGAGCGGAAAGCCTGCCTCTTGGCAGAAACGAGGGATTGCCCCCGTCTCTTGACCTGCAATACGAGCAGGGAAGGGCAAGACTGGCAAAAAAGTGGGGAAATGCCCCGGTAATCGCCTATTTTCAGAGCTATTCCTCTACCCACGCCCCTCTTTCCGTGCTAAAAGAGCTATATGAAAGGGCGCTGAGCCTTGAGGATGTGGTGGGACTGACGGTATCCACCCGCCCCGACTGTCTGCCGAGGGATGTTTTGGAGTATCTGACAGAGCTGAATCAGCGCACCGTCCTGACTGTGGAGCTGGGTCTTCAGACCACCTTTGACGAAACGGCAAGGAGGATGAATCGCGGGCATAGCTACGCCACATTTTTGGAGGGATACGCCGCACTCAAGGAGCGGGGAATTGCCGTGGGCGTGCATTTGATCAACGGCCTGCCGGGAGAAGACCGGGAGATGATGCTGGAAAACGCCCGCAGGGTGGGTGCACTTGCTCCCGACCTGTTAAAAATACACAGTATATATTATAGGAAGGGAACTGCACTTGAGAAGGGCTTTTTGCGGGGGGAATACACCCCCATGAGCCTTGAAGAATACGTTTTTTTGGTGGCGGATCAGCTTCCGCTCATTCCCGGAAAAACGGTGATGGAGCGGCTCACCGGCGATCCTTTGCGCAGTGAGCTGGTCGCTCCGTTTTGGACGGCAGATAAAAAGAAGGTGTTGAGTTTGCTGGATCGCACCCTTGCAGAGCGGGACATTTTCCAAGGAATGGAAGTGGACTTGTGCAAAATGCACAAAAATCATGGTGATATTTCTCTGTTTTGACGAACAAAAGATTTAAAAGATTACTTGCAATTCACACATTTTTCATATATAATATACTTTGTCCGTGAGTATTTTTGGAATTGACCCTTCAGACAGCGACAGAGCAGATGCGGATAATAAGGTATAAACGAGGTATTTTACTATGGCAGCAATCAAAACAGCGAACATCAGAAACATTTGCTTCCTTGGACACGGCGGAAGCGGTAAGACTTCTCTTGCCGAGGCAATGCTTTATATGCACAAGGCCACCGACCGTCTGGGTTCTACCCCTGCGGGCAACACCGTTTGCGACTATGATCCCGAAGAGATCAAGAGAGGCTTTACCATCTCTCTGTCTTGCGCAAACTTCGTAAGAAAGGGCACCAAGATCAACATCATCGACACCCCCGGCTTCCTTGGCTTTGTGGGCGAGGTCATCACCGGTTTAAGAGTGGCAGGCTCTGCCGTTATCGTGGTGGATGCCAAGTCGGGTATTCAGGTCGGTACCGAGCTGGCTTGGGAAAATGCCGAGCAGGCAAAGGCGCCCAAGGCATTCTTTGTCAACAAGTGCGACGATCCCGAGGCAAGATTCTCAAAGCTTCTTGACGATATGAAGGAGACCTTCGGTGCATCCGTCTGCCCTGTGATCATCCCTTCCTCCCAGGCAAACGCCTTCATCAATCTGATCGATATGAAGAAGTACGTTTATGACGACAAGGGCAACCACACCGAGGGCGAGATCAACCCCGAATATATGTCCTATGTGGAGGAGTGCAGAGAAAAGCTGCTTGACGCCATCGCTTCCACCTCCGATGAGTTGATGGAAAAGTACTTCGGCGGCGAGGAGATCACCAAGGAAGAGGCTGTTGAAGCCGTCCACGCCGGTATTGCAGACGGCTCCATCACTCCCGTATTCTCGGGCTGCGCCACCAAGCTGTGGGGTATTGACGAGCTGTGCGACATCATCATCGATTCCTTCCCCAACCCCATGACCAAGGGCGCTGAGAAGGCCATCGAAAACGGCGAAGTGGTGAGAAGACCCATCGTTGAAAACGGCTCTCCCGAGCTTTACGTGTTCAAGACCTCGGTTGACCAGTTCGGCAGAACCTCCTATTTCAAGGTACTGTCCGGTGAGCTGACCAACTCTGCCGTTTTGAAGAACGCACAGACCGGCGTAACCGAGAAAATGGCGCATATCTACACCATCAACGGCAAAAAGACCACCGAAGTGCCCGCACTTGCCTGCGGCGACATCGGTTGCATCACCAAGCTTGCAGGAACCAACACCGGCGACTCTCTGAGCGTAGACGGTGAGGTGGTATTCAAGGGCGTTACTCTGCCCGAGCCCTTCTACACCATGGCCGTTTCTCCCAAGAACAAGGGCGATGAGGACAAGGTGGCTCAGGGCATCAACAAGCTCCTTGACGAGGATAAGACCCTGCGCTTTGAAAACGATCCCGAGACCAAGCAGCTGCTGCTGTCCGCCATGGGCAATATGCAGATCGACGTGGTCCTCTCCAAGCTGAAGGCAAGAAGCGGCATCGAGGTTGTCCTCTCCGCTCCCAAGATCGCCTACAGAGAGACCATCAAGGGCAGAAGCCAGGTGGAAGGCAAGCACAAGAAGCAGTCGGGCGG
>JAGBIB010000208.1 GCA_017935195.1 Clostridia bacterium | reverse complement strand
GGTGGCAGAGCCTTCCTTTTTTGCGGAGATCTTACCCGAGGCATCCACCGTTAAAACGGTGGTATCACTGCTTTCAAAGGTGACAGTCTTGTCACTTGCCTGTTCGGGCAGGACAGTAGCTTGCAGGGCGGCGGTCTGCCCTTCCTCTAAAGTGAGGGAGGTCTTATCAAGGGTGATGGAATCTACCTCGACGGGGTCTTCCTTAGAAGGTGAAGGAGAAGGTTGGTTTGAGGGGGACGGCTCCTCCTTTGAAGGTGAAGGTGAGGGGGACTCTGAAGGATCCCCCGAGGGGGGGCTTTGTCCGTCCTCGCCCGCAGAGGGAGGAGTTGAGGACGAGGGTTGTTCTATAGACACCGAAGAGCCGCTGTCGGATTTTTCGGCGGTACTTTTTAAGGGATCTGCCTTACATCCGCTTGCCGCAGGCAAAAGAAGAGACAGGATCAGAAGAAAAATAAGGGCTTTCTTTTTCATGCGAATTCTCCCGTAACGATATTCATAGCTACACACCTACATCATATCATATTTTGTAAGAATAATCAACCTTTTTTTGTAAAAGGTCTTTTCCGAAACGACTTTTTTGCCTGCTATTTTCTTCCTGAAGAAGAAAATACCCCGAAAAAATAAAAAAGAGTGGCTTGACAAAAAAAGATCGATACTGTATAATAAAAAAGATGTCGTTTTTTTTAGAAGTAATGTAGGTTTTTAAGGAGAAAATATGGAAAAACGTGAAAAAGCGGGTGTTTCTATCACCGCAGTCCATTGCATTAAGCTGGTCTTTCGCGTAGCGCTCTTCCTGCTTGCCATCGTACTGTACGTTGTGAATTATAAGGAGCACGCCGAGGATCCCTTCGGGGGTCTTGAAGGCTCCAAGTGGCTTTTGTGGTTTGCGGGAGCGGTGCTGTTTATTGAAATGCTGATGCGCTATTTTCCCTCAAAGCACGATAGCATCGGATGCCAGAAGTTTTTCAAAAGGAATTATCTGCCCACGGGCAAAAGCGAGCCCGTTCTGCCCAAAAAGAGCCGTGCCGTGGTAGCGGCAAGCGCCTGGTTTTTACTCAACGGTGCCATTTGGACGCTGTACTTTACGGGCGTGATCGATGCGGGCATTTTGGTGCTCGTCTGCATCTTTTATTCGGTGGGAGACAAGATCTGCGTGCTGTTTTTCTGCCCCTTCCAAGCCCTCTTTATGAAAAACAAGTGTTGTGCCACCTGCCGCATCTACAACTGGGATTTTCCTATGATGTGTACCCCTCTGTGGCTGGTGCCCGGCATTTTTTCAAGGGTGCTTGCCGTGATGTCGCTGGGCATTCTGCTTGTTTGGGAGTTGTCGCTCATCCGTCATCCCGAGCGCTTTTCGGAAAATACCAACGCCTGCCTTTCCTGCAAAAACTGCAAGGAGCCGGTATGCCGCGGCAAGAGAAAGACGGCAAAGCTGCTGCCATTCCTTTCCTTTAAGAGATCGGATAAGTAAGAAGTCTTCAGATCAAGTTCTGATGGACAAAAGTATGACAACTTTGTATTTTTGTTTTTTACATATCTTAATTTGATGAAGAAAGCCTTTCTTTAGACGAGCTTCTCTGTTGAGAAGCGGCGCATAAAGAAGGGCTTTTCCTGTATTTTCATCGGTTGAATCGAAAAATGATGCACAAACTAAGATCGACAGCGGGGAAAAGACAGAAAACGAAACGAAAGGGGACCGTTTGAAAACGCCCTGAATATGAAGCTAAAAAGAATCATCGGGTCGTTTTTGGCGACCCTTACGGTGTGCCTCTTCCTGCAAGGACAGCCCGTTTTTGCGATGGAGGACACCACCCCCTATAATTGGTATTTCAAAAAAAACGAAAGCCACGAGCAACCGCCCCTGGATTCCTGTCTGGAGTTTATCAAAAAGCAGGACGGATATTACCTTGACGAGGGATGCAAGGAAAAGGTGATCTATCTCACCTTTGACGCAGGCTACGAAAACGGCAATATTGCCCGTATTCTGGATGCTCTTGAAAAGCATCATGCTCCCGCCGCCTTTTTCGTGCTTGAAAATCTGATCAAGCGCAACCCCGAGCTGGTAAAGCGTATGACGGCAGAGGGGCATCTGGTGTGCAACCACACGGCAAGGCATCCCGATATGTCTGCCATCACCGACAAGGCACTTTTTCAAAAGCAGTTGACCGCCCTTGAAAAATGTATGGAGGAGGTGATCGGGTCGACCGTTGCCCCCTTTTATCGCCCTCCTCAAGGGCGTTTCACCGAGCAAAACCTCCATTTTGCCAAGGAAATGGGTTATAAGACCATCTTTTGGAGCTACGCCTACGCCGATTGGGACAATGCCCGTCAGCCCGACCCCAAGTGGGCGATGGAGCAGATCCTTGCTCACACCCATCCGGGGATGGTGATCCTGCTTCACCCCACCTCCAAGACAAATGCCGACATCATGGATGACCTTCTTTCTGCGTGGGAAGGGGAGGGCTACCGCTTTGCGCCCCTCACGGAGCTGACTGCGTGAAGAGCTTTTTTGCACTGACGCTGGCGTTTTGTGCCCTTTTTTGCGGAAAATCCTCCGAGCGTACCGTTTTTTCAAATGATGAATCCAAAAGGGTGTACGCCTGCGGCAGGACAGACGGGCAGAGCATCGCCCTGACCTTTGACGACGGCCCCCACGGTGAGTATACCGAGCAGATCTTAGACATCCTTGCCGAATATGGGGTGAAAGCCACCTTTTTCGTCATCGGTGAAAATGCGCAGCTTTATCCCGAGCTGATCCTTCGGATGAAGGAGGAGGGACACGCAGTGGGCAACCACACCTACTGTCACAGGCTGTCCTGCCGCCAGAGCGCAGAGGAGTTCCTTGGGGAATTAAAACGCACTCAAAGTATTCTGAAGGATCTTGGAGTGAAAGACCCTCTTTTTCGTCCACCGGGAGGTGAATATGACGATAAAGTTCTTTCCGCTGCTCAAAGCCTTGATTACGACATCATTTTGTGGACGGTGGACACTCGTGATTGGCGTTGTCCGTCCACAGAGCAGATCACGAAGGGCGTGCTTGATTCGGTGAAGAGCGGGGACATCGTGTTAATGCACGATTACGTTTGGGGAGAGAGCAATACCCCCGAGGCACTGCGGCAGATCATTCCCGCACTCTTAAAGGAAGGGTATTCCTTCAAGCGGGTGGATGAGCTGATCCGCTCTGAGAGGTAATTTGAAATGCCAAAGGGCTGAAAGGCGGCTTGTCCGCTTTTCAGCCCGTTTTTTTGCTTATGTAATCTGCCCCTCTTCAAAAACGCTCAGATCGTCATTGGTTACGTCACCGTCGCCCGTTATGGGAATGGGCTGACCCAGATAGGTGGGCTTGGGGCGGAAAGTGCCGTAAAGCACGTCCTTGCATCTTGCCGCCACCTCCCGCAGATCTCTTTTATTCTGCCCCCAATAGCTGTGCAGGTCGGCAGACACGCCGTATGCCTCCACCCCCAACGCCTCTGCCACGTGCAGGGCTCGGTACAGGTGGTATTCCTGAGTGACGATGAGTATCTTTTTTGCTCCGAAAATCTCCTTTGCCCGATAGACGCTTTCGTAGGTGGAAAAGCCTGCATGGTCCATGAAGATATCCGAGGAGGGCACTCCCTCTTCGATCGCCCTCTTTTTCATGGCGGCGACCTCGTTATAGTCGGTCCTTCCGTGGTCTCCGCTCATTAAGATCTTTGGAGCGGCACCCTTATTGTAAAGATCAATGCCCACCACCAGCCGATCCTCCAGCATTCCGCTTGGATTGCCGTTTGGATGTACGTAGCACCCCAGCACCAGAATGCAGTCCACTCCCTCAAGAGCGGCGGCATCCTCGGGGGAGAGGATCTTTTTTTTGCCTGCGGAGGTCACGGCACCGTTTACCGCAAAAATCGAAATGATACCTGCCAGCGCAAGGCAGAGGAGGGTGAGAAGGCTGACTTTTAGAATTTTAAAGACTTTTTTCTTTTTCATATTGGTTTAAATATTCCGTTTCGTTTTGGATGTGCGGTCTTTTAAGACACCAACGAGGCTGAAGGGCAGAATGTCTGTTCATCCTTATAGTACAACTTTTCTTTACAAAAATCAACGCGTTTTTTAAAAAAGCGCAAAAAAAAGAGGACGTGCTTTGCACATCCTCTTTAAAGGGATTATTCTTCGTCCTTTACAGGGCAGGGATCACCGCATTCTGCGCAGTCGCCGTCGCAAACGCAGGAGAAATGCTCTCCGCAGGAGGGGCATACCACATCCTCGGGATCGTCGTCATCGTCAAAGAAGACGGTCTTTCCGCAAATGGGGCACTCGGTCTCGTAGCCGTCGTAGTCCTCTTCGTCGAAGCACTCGTCGCACTCGCAGCACTCGTCCTCGTAGTCCTCGTCCTCGAAGTCCTCATCGTCCTCGTCGTCGAAGTAATCGTCCTCAGCACAAACCAGATCCTCAAGATCGGTCAGATCGTCGTCGATCTGCTCTGCATAGTTTGCCAGCTCGTCGGTGAAATCGTCGATGGCGTCCACCTGATTCTCCAAATCCTCAACGGTAACGGTGATCTCCTCCAGCAGCTCGATGACTTTCGCCAGCAGCTTGCCTTCGTTTGTGGTGGGCTCAAAGCTCATGCCTTCCATCATACCCTTCAGGTATGCGGCCTTTTCGGTAAGTGTCATTGTTTCTTCCTCCTTGCCTTGTGTCAGTGTGATTGTTTATGCTCTGGACAGATATTCACCGGTTCTGGTGTCGATCTTCAGGGTCTCGCCAACCTCGATGAAGAGGGGAACCTTGATCTCTGCACCGGTCTCCAGAGTAGCGGGCTTTAAGGTGTTGGTGGCGGTGTTGCCTGCAAAGCCGGGGTCGGTTGCGGTAACCACCAGCTCAACGAAGGTGGGGGGCTCCACTGCGAAAACATTACCCTTGTAGGACACGATCTTGCAGATCATTTCTTCCTTAACGAACTGGAAGTTCTCGCCAACCAGGCTGTGGGAAACCAGAGTCTCCTCCCAGGTCTCGGTGTCGAGGAAGTGATACAGATCTCCATCGTCGTAGGAGTACTGCATATCCTTTCT
>JAGBIB010000021.1 GCA_017935195.1 Clostridia bacterium | reverse complement strand
ATGACATATCCGAAGCGTACAAGTCTCTGCACTATTTATGATTGAACCGCCGTGTACCGATCGGTACGCACGGTGGTGTGAGAGGACAGCTAATCAAGTAATGGTTAGCTTCCTACTCGATTTTTGCAGAACCCGAGAGTTGCTGCTTCTTATATTGAAGAGTGTAAAGACGGTGATAGCGTCCGCCAAGGGCGAGAAGCTCGCTGTGACTGCCGCTTTCCACGATCCGTCCCTTTGACAAAACAATGATCTTGTCCGCACCCTTGATGGTGGAAAGCCTGTGTGCTACCATCAGCATGGTGCCGAGGTTCTTCATTTTTTCAAGAGAATCCTGAATAAGCACCTCTGTCTCGGTGTCGATGTTTGCCGTCGCTTCGTCAAGGATCATGATCTTTGGACGGTGGATGATGGTTCTGGCAAAAGACAACAGCTGTCTTTGTCCTGCTGAGAAGTTGTTGCCCCGCTCTCTGACCACCTCGTCAAGACCCTTATCAAGCTTGTCAATAAATTTGTCGGCATTGACGTAGCGGCAGCTTTCCATGATCTGCTCGTCGGTGAACCCTTCTTCTCTTAACACGATGTTTGAACGGATGGTGCCCGAAAAGAGAAAAACGTCCTGAAGCATCTGTCCGAAGTGCTTTCTGAGACTTCCGATCTTGATTTTTCTGATGTCGATGCCGTCGATCAGGATCTGTCCCTTTTGAATATCGTAATTGCGGCAAATCAGCGAAAGGATGGTGGTCTTGCCCGAGCCCGTCGAGCCGACAAACGCCACCGTTTGTCCCGCCTCCACCTTGAAGGACACGTCCTGAAGCACCCACTCACCGGGCACATATGCAAACCATACGTTTTTAAACTCGATCTCGCCCCGAACCTCCTCAAGCTCGATTGCATCGGGCTCGTCCACCACGGTGGGCTTGATATCCATCACGGTGAAAATCTTTTCAGCAGAGGCAAGAGCCGACTGCAGAAAATTGAACTGCTCGGCAAGATTCTGAATAGGATTGAAGAACTTATTCACGTACAGGTAGAACGCCACGATTACTTCGCTTGTAACCGCCTGACCCAAAAATTGCACATCATCGATATAGCCCTTTGTACCAAGGTAAAACAGAACAAGAACCGAGGAGATATAGAGCATATAGACCATCGGTCTGAAAATACCGAAGACGAACATCTGACGGTACTTTGCTCTGCCCAGCTCTTTATTCTTTGCGGTAAACTCGGAAAGCTTTACCGATTCTCTGTTGAAGATCTGGGTGATCTTGATGCCCGATAGATTTTCGGACAGATAGGTGTTGATGTCGGTGGTGCGGTCCTTTACCTGTCTGTAAGCGCGTCTTGAAAACTTTCTGAAAATCACGGTAAACAGAATAATAAAGGGAACGAAGGCCAAAACCGCCAGCGTGAGCATATAGTTCAAACACAGCATTGCAATAAACACGCCCACGATCACAAGACAGTTTTTAATGAGATTCACCAAAAGATTGGTGAACATCATGGAAATAGCGTTGGTATCGTTTGAAACACGGGTGACCAGCTTGCCCACGGGAATCTGCGTCAGCTGCTCGTGGGAAAGACTCTCGATATGCTCGAAGAGATCCATTCTGATGGCGGAAAGGATCTTCTGCCCCGTTTTTTGCAGGACAATAGCTTGAATATAGGTACCGATGAGCGAAACAACCAGGATGCTTCCGTAAAGCGCCACGTGCCAATAGAGAGTCTCTAACGCAAAGCCCTCTTCCTTCACCAGCCCCTCGATCCTGCCGACGAGTGTGGGGGCAAGGATGTCGTAGGCAATGGAGAGGAGCATCACGCATCCTGCAAAAATAAAGCTTCCAAGATGGGGGCGGGCGTAAACCAAAAGTCGTCTGATGATCTCAGAATCCTTCATATTACGGTCAAATCCGATCGCCTCCTTCTTGTTTTTCATAAAGGCGTAGGCAAGGGTGAGGATAAGTGAAAATGCACCGATGATCGCACCCACCACAAGAAGAGGAAAATACTTATACATGTCCGCTTCCCTCCTCACTTTCAAGCTTCTGAAGCTCCACTGCCGCGGCATATTCCCCACAGGAGGAAAGCAGCTGCTCGTGGGTTCCCGTTGCCAAAACGGTGCCGTTTTCGATATAAACGATCATATCCATATTTTCAATCGTGGAAATTCTGTGCGCGATGAGGATGGTGGTTTTGCCCTTTCTCAACTCATCAAGATTCTTTAAGATCTCCTTTTCGGTGGCGGTATCCACGGCGGACACCGAATCGTCAAGGATGAGAATGGGGGCATCCTTCAAAAGGGCTCTTGCGATGGAAATACGTTGCTTCTGACCGCCCGAAACGGTCACGCCCCGCTCTCCAAGTACCGTTTCATAGCCCTCCTTGAAGGAAGAGATGTCGCCGTGTACACCCGAAAGCTCTGCGGCGAGGGTAATATCGGCGTGCCTTGTGCTTGCGCCTGAAAAGGCGATGTTGTTTTCGATGGTATCGCTGAACAAGAAATTATCCTGAGGAACGTAGGCAATAGCATCACGTAAAGAGCGAATGGAGATCTTGTTGACATCCTTACCGTCTATGAATAGGGTGCCGTCTTGAACGTTGTAGCTTCGTAAGATCAGATCCACCACCGTGGTCTTGCCCGAGCCCGTTTTTCCAACGATGCCCACTCTCTGCCCTGCCTTGATGGTAAAGGAAACGTCTTCAAGGGCGTTGAACTCACCACCCGGATAACGGAAGGTCAGATTACGGAATTCGATGGATCCCTGCGCATTTTGAAGATCCTCCGCATCAGGTGCATCCTTCACATCAATCTTGGCATCCAGCAACTCACCGATACGCTTTAAGGATGCCATGCCCCTTGAGGACATTTCAAGTATTTGGGTCACCGCCATGATCGGCCAGACGATGGAAAGGAAATAACCCACGTATTCCACCAGCTTTCCCGCATCAAAGGCACCGGTATGTACAAGATATCCGCCGTAACCGAGGATCACACAGATCACCGACTCCACGAACAGCGTCACGAAAACGTTCATCATCGTGGAGGTGCGGGTATATTCCACGTTGGCATTTTCGTTCTTTTTGTTCAGCCATCTAAAGGCAAGAAGCTCCTTGGATTCCTTAACGAATGCCTTGATGACCGAAAGCCCCGAAAAGCTCTCCTGAGAAAAGTCGGAAAGCTCGGAAAATGCCTCCTGTCTTACAGCCCATTTTCTCATCATAGACTTGCGCACGATCAGACCAACAATGAGCAAAAAGACCATGGGAATGAGGGATAAGAGGGTAAGAAGCGGATCCATACGCCACATTTTGAAAATGACCATCGTGCCAAGCAGGGCGGCATCGAAGGTAGAAAGCACACCCATCGCAAAACACTCATGGATGGTTTCCAGGTCGTTTGTAAAAAGTGACATCAAATTGCCAACCTTGTTGACCTGATAGTATTCTCTTGAAAGATCCTTGGCATGATCAAACATCCGATTTCGCAAATCAGTCTCCACTCGAATCGCCGTGCCGAAAAAGAAGATACGCCATGCAAAACGACCGATGACCATGGCAAAAATGGTTACGATCATTGGAAGGCAGATCTCATCAAGGAGAAACTGCATATCAAAAACCGCCACGTTTCCATTTCCCAGATCCACGTTTCCGCCGTTCATACCGTTGACGATCATTCTGTAAAATTCGGGGATCTTCAGCTGAAAATAGTCCACCACCAAAAGCGCCAAAAGTCCTGCAAGAAGGAGTGGTGCGTATTTCAGATAATATCTGTTGACGTGCTTACCGAAAATCAAGCTCATCACCTCATTTCTTCTGTTATTTCATTCTTTATTTTGACCGTTAGGTATTTTATAATAAAGAAGTAATTTTGTCAATACGCTTTTGAAAACAAAAACGTTTTTTTCATCCATCACGTATAGGCCGCTCCTTTCCTCTTTGCTTTTTCCACTTGACAATCAAAAAAAATCGTGCTATAATCTCCCCATCCGGTGAGTTCGTAACCATCCTCACCTTAAACAAAACTAAGGAGTACAATTTATGAGAAGGCACATTCGTTTTTTGACCCATGGGGCGATCATTGGGGCGGTATACGCCGTTTTGACTCTTGCCACATGGTCTTTTTCATCCATGCAGATCCAACTGAGGGTGGCGGAGGCGCTCACCATCCTGCCGCTCTTTACCTCCGCCGCAATCCCGGGGTTGTTCATCGGGTGTCTTGTTGCCAATCTGATGAGCGGAAACGTGATCGACGCCCTTTTCGGGTCGCTCACCACTCTGCTTGCCGCCCTTTTAACCTACTTCATCGGACAAAAAATCAAAGGCAAAGCAAAGCTTCCCCTCGCCGTTCTGCCCCCTATTCTTTTAAACGCCGTTGCAGTCCCCCTGATCCTCTATTTCGGCTACGGATTCAAGGATTTTCTCGGCTTTGACACCATGCTTCCCGTGCTTCTCTTAAACGCCCTTTCGGTTCTGATCGGACAGTTCCTTTCTTGCGGACTGCTGGGCGCACCCCTGTATTTTTCCCTTTCCACTATCGAAAAGAGGACAGGTATCTTTTCAAAGGACAGATCACGTCGTGAATGAGCAAGGATACCGCCTAAGAATACAAATCCAAAAGGAGGGTTCCCCCTATGATCGTCTCTCAGATCCCCTATAAGCGCTACACCATTGAGGAAGGCAGAGCTGCCTTCGAGAAAGTGAAGGCTCTTGTGGCAGAAGCAAAGGATGCAGACGGACTTTTAAAGGCAAAGAAGGTGTTTGACGATGCCTTTATCCTGTATTCCACCGCCTGCTCTCTGGCAAACTGCCGCTTTACCCTGGACACCCGCAACGAGTTTTATTCTGCCGAGGTAGAATATTACGACGGCGTTTCGCCCTACTTCAGCGAGCTTTACGTTTCGTTTTTGGATATGCTTTTGGAAAGTCCTTACCGAGACGAGCTTGAAAAGAAGCTCAATCCCCGTATTTTAAAGCAGGCGGAGATCTCCAAAAAGACCTTTTCCCCCGCCATCATCGAGGATTGCCAAAAGGAAAACGCACTGGTCACCGAGTATTCCAAAATGATGGCAGGTATGCTCTTTGAGTACGAGGGCAAGGAATATCCTCTTTCCGCACTTCGCGGCAGACTGGAGGACTCCGACAGAGCAGTCAGAAAAGCCGTGGCGGAAGCCATCGGCAAGGGGCTTGAAAAGCACAAAACAGAACTTGACGATATCTACGATCGTTTGGTGAAGATCCGCACGGACATTGCAAAGAAGCTGGGCTATCAGAACTTCGTGGAATTAGGCTACTACCGTATGGGTAGACTGGATTATAACGCTGAAATGGTCGCCTCCTTCAGAGAAAACGTAAAGAAGGATCTGGTTCCCTGTGTCAAGACGCTCAAGAATGGTCTTGCAAAGGAGCTTGGCTTTGACAGCATCACCTTCTACGACAACGAGATCTATTCTGCAGGTAAAACCCCCGCACCAATTCTTGATAAGGAGGGTTTCTTTGTCGCCGCAACCGAAATGTACGACGATATGGATCCCGAGATCGGCGCTTTTATGCACTCAATGCTTGAAAACGAGGCGTTTGACGTGGAAGCAAGAGAGGGCAAGTGGGGCGGTGGATACTGCACCACCTTCCCCCTTTACAAGCAGCCCTTCATCCTTGCCAACTTCAATGGCAGCTGCGGTGATATTGACGTGATCACCCATGAGTTCGGCCACGCTCTTGCCGCTCACTTTGCCTTCTACCAAGGCGATCCCGACCTCGAAAGCGGCGGGATGGAAACCTGTGAATGCCACTCTATGTCAATGGAATTCCTCTGCTGGAAGGATACCGAGAAATTCTTCGGAAATATGGCAAACGCCTACAGAAAAAAGCATCTGCTCTCCAGCCTTTCCTTCATTCCCTACGGAGTGATTGTGGACGAATTCCAGCACGGCGTTTACGAAAACCCCGCAATGTCCCCCGAGGAAAGAAAGGCTCTTTACCGTTCGCTTGAAGAAAAGTACCGTCCTTATCTTGACTACGATAACCTGCCTTACCTTTCGGAGGGTACACGTTGGCAATATCAGATGCACATCTATGAATCACCCTTTTACTACATCGACTACTGCCTTGCTCAGACGGTAGCGCTTTGGTTCCTCGTCAAGAGCAGAGAAAACTATAAGGATGCCTTAAATGACTATCTGACCCTTGCAAAAACGGGCGGTCAGAAATCCTTTGAAAAACTGCTTGAGGATGCAGGCATTCCTTCGCCCTTTAAGTGCGGCACACTTGAAGAACTCAGCGCACGAATCCTCGAAATCGCTGCAGAATTGAACTAAATCATACCAAGTCAGTCCGTCAAACGGCCGTTTATCTCAAAGGTGAACGGCCGTTCACTAATTTATATAGCATTTATATAGCAAAAACCGAAGAATTTCCATTCTTCTTTTTCGTTTTTTTTGAGAAATGATGACTAAAGTCTTGTATTTCCGGAAAAATTGTTGTATAATAAAAGCAATATATTTATTTCACAGGAGCGTTTCACATTATGGAAAAGATCAATGCCCTTTACGGAAAACTCAGCGAAAACATTCATAAGGTCATCGTTGGTAAGGACGAAACCATCAAGCTTCTTTATATTTCCCTGCTTTGCGGCGGACATATTCTCATTGAAGACGTTCCCGGTACCGGTAAAACCATGCTGGTCAAGTCTTTCTCTGCTTCCCTTGATTGCGTGTGCAAGCGTATTCAGTTCACCCCCGACTTGATGCCCTCTGATATCACCGGTATCAATTACTATAACATGAAGACCGCAGATTTCGAGCTGATCAAGGGCCCGATCTTTGCAAATATCGTTCTGGCAGACGAGATCAACCGTGCCACCCCCAAGACCCAGTCGGGTCTGCTTGAGTGTATGGAAGAGCGTCAGGCAACCATCGACGGCAGCCGTTACCCTTGTCCCGATCCCTTTATGATCATTGCAACCCAGAACCCTCTTGAGAATATGGGTACCTTCCCTCTGCCCGAGGCGCAGATCGACCGTTTCTTCATCAAGTGCTCTATGAGCTACCCTAAGTTCAACGAAAACGTGGACATTCTTGAGCGCTTTAACCGCAACAATCCTTTAACGACCCTTAAACCCATCGCAACGCAGGAAGATGTGCTCGCTGCAATGGCAGAGTTGAACGACGTTTACATCCACAGAGATATTCTCAAGTACATCACCTTTATTGTTGAGGCGACCAGAACGTATCCCTCCGTTGTGTTGGGTTCCTCTCCCAGAGGTGCGCTCGCCCTGATGAAGGCATCCAAGTGTATGGCTGCTATTGAGGGTAGAAACTATGTTTTGCCAGACGATGTAAAGAAGGTTGCAGTCCCTACCCTTGCGCACAGATTGATGATGACCTCTTCTGCAAGACTGAAGTTGAATGCCGGCGAAGAGGTGATCAAAGATATCGTGGAAAAGGCACCTGTTCCCACCGAAACTGTATTCGACGGCGTATACAATTGATCGCTCGTTGATTATTCCTATTAAAATACGTGTAAAGGACAGAAAACCGTGAGTCGTTTTTTTAACAACCTTTATAATCTCATTTTGGAATTCAACGAAAGCTTTCTTTCTCTGGTTGCCTTTTTCAGACAAAGACCCGGACTTGTTGCGTTGCTGATTATTTTGCTTGTGCTTCTGATCGCGGGTATAATCCTGCTGATCATATATAAAAAGCTAAAAGGAAAATATTTGGCAAGGCTGATCTATAAAAGAGAGTTTTCAACCAAAAATGTTTATGCGGGCGAAACGGTCACCTTAACGGAAACGATCTACAACCCCACCTTCTTCCCTCTTTTCAGCGTTGACGTGGAAGAATACTTTCTTGGTGGATTGTGGCTCGATGGTGCCAAGCCTGATCCGCTTTTAAAAGCCGGAGACGAGCAAGAGCCTGTGTTAAGCCGTTTCACTCTGCTCCCCTTCATGCAAACCAAAAGACATCATGAAGTCTTTTGCGAAAAGCGCGGACATTACGAAATCAGTTCTGTGCGCATTTACAGAAAAAATGACCCTCTGTTTGTAAGCGCCCCCGCAGAGATTTATGTCTATCCAGCATTGGTTGATCCAATGATCAATTCCTTTCCCGTGTCCTGCCTTCTTGGCGAGTACACTTCCAAAAGACGGTTGATTCAAGACCCCTTCTCTTTTGCGGGAATTAGAGAATATCGATTTGGTGATGCCATGAGTGCCATCAACTATAAGGCTACCGCAAGACACCCGATCATTGCGATGTCCGATATCATGGTTAACATCAAAGACTATTGCACCGGACGAATTTTCATGGTATATCAAAACTTTCACCTGCAAAACGCCGGAAAAGGCCTGTATGATAACTATGAAAAGCTGATGGAATACGGGCTATCCGTTTCCTCTGCTCTGATCAGAGATGCCGTTCATAACGGATGCAAGGTTGGGTTCGCCGCAAACTGCCCTGTTGAAAACGAAAGCTACGTGCGCTATCCCATGCAGTCCAGCGATGAGCATTATAAGCAGATCATGCAAGGCTTCGCCTCTATGAGACTGTCTGACGGAATCTCCATCAAGCAACTTTTACAGATGGACATCGATGAAGGCCTCAACAATGCCGAGATCATCTTTTTAACCACCTACATGGATGACGATATCGATGACAGACTTCGTATGCTCAAGCAGTATTCAAATGCCGTAACGGTAATTACTTTAAGTGAGGAGGATTTGGAGCAATGAACAAAAAAGAACCCAGATCCTTTTCGGAACGCTTTGATACGAAATACGTTCTGCTATCCTTGGTTTGGCTGATCGTGCTGATTGTTTCGATCACACTGATGGTTCTCTTTATCCACCACGACATCTTTGGTGTCTTTTTTGCCTTCACCAGTGTAGGTGCGCTGATCATGCTGGTGCTCAGCTATAAAAAAGCAGTGCTTGAAGGAACCGTAGAAGAAGGCATGGTGCTCATCTTTGTGGCACTTGGTAAGATGTTCAATTTCATTCTTCTTCCTGCGATCAAGCTCCTTACAAAGCTTGGATTTCTCAGGGGTCGATACGGCAATGCCAATGATGAACATAGCTTTATCTTTGACTTTGGTGAGAAAGCAAGCAGATTGCGGGTAGACAAGCTTCCAAAATGGAAAAATCTTACCGATAATCACCAGCGTGTACGCTTTATTTTCACAAAGCACATCAATTTCCGCATTAAAAAAGGCTATCGATACAACAAAACATTGACTCCTTCAGAAACAGAAAAGGAGCTTCAAAAGTATCTCAAGGAAGAGGAAGATATTTCCTTGCTCTTTGACAGCTATCGGTTAGCCCGTTATGAGAATCCTGAGCGCACACAGTTTGACGACGAATTGATCGAAAAGCTCAGAGAACTCTATTGATTAAAAAAGGTGTCTTGATTGTACGCACATCAAGACACCTTTTTATTCTGTTCATTAAATCCCGGCATAGCCCTCTTGCAAATACTGCATAAATTCTATTTCAAGCTCACGATCACTAAACACATCAGTCAAGTATCCCTTCAGCAGTCGGTCAATCATTCCGATATACGCACAAATGTGCTTTGAATTTTGGTCGGGCAAAAGACGGAAGCTTCTGGTAAAAGCACCGTCAGACATACCGTAGCGCATCTTCAGCGGAAGGTATCTGCTTTCAATGAGTTTTATAAACGAGAAAAATGAAGCAAACCGTTCGTTCATCATCTCAGAGTTTGTTCTGAAATACGCCCGAATATCGCCTTCAATACCACTATTTCCTTCTCTAAGAAGAATCTCATAGTGAATACCTACCACATTTCTGCTCTTCAAGTAGATGGAGTCGTATCCCGGAATATGAAAAGGCATCGGCTGGTCTTCGCCGTCGAAATAGGATTCAATTTCAGAAAAAAGCGAATCTATCTGCCGCTCCTGATCATCAATCTCAAGATACTCCAATAAAAGACGGTTAACCGTGGCAGATCTGCTCGTTGCTCTTCTTTTTGCAATGTGATCAATACGCTCGATCAATTCATCTGAAAGTAGTAGTTCATACTTGCTCTTTTTCATGCTATACTCCTCCCTGTCCGTTGATTTATATTCTACCATTTATTACATGGAAGGTCAAGGTCTCGTGACAAAAAAAGGAAAAAATTTAAACTTTCCGTTGACATCAAAAAAAAATTGTGCTATACTTTCCCCAAACAAAGAAAAGAGGCGCATAGTATGAATGATCCCATTCGCATCGGTATTATCGGTTACGGAAACCTGGGCCGCGGCGTGGAGCTGTCGGTAGCACAAAATGAAGATATGAGGCTTTGCGGCGTTTTTACCCGCAGAGCACCCGAAAGTCTTGCCATCCTGACCCCTGACGTTCCCGTTTACCATATTGACCGTCTTGAAGAGATGACGGGCGACTTTGACGTGATGATCCTTTGCGGCGGAAGCGCCACCGATCTGCCCCTGCAGACCCCCCGCTACGCCGCCCTTTACAACGTGGTGGACAGCTTTGACACCCACGCCAAGATCCCTGCACACTTTGATGCAGTGGACGGCGCAGCAAAGAAGGGCGGAAAGGTCGCCGTGATCTCGGTGGGTTGGGATCCGGGACTTTTCTCCATCAACCGTCTTTACGGCAACGCCATCCTTCCCTGCGGTGAGGACTACACCTTCTGGGGAAAGGGTGTGAGCCAAGGGCATTCAGACGCCATCAGACGCATTGAGGGCGTGGAGACGGCAAAGCAGTATACCGTGCCCGTACAAGAGGCGATCGAATCTGTCAGAAGAGGAGAAGCCCCTGCCCTGACCACCAGAGAAAAGCACAAGAGAGAGTGCTTCGTGGTGGCAAAGGAGGGCGCGGATAAGGAGCGGATCAGAGAGCAGATCGTGACCATGCCCAACTATTTTGCCGATTACGATACCACCGTTCATTTCATCGACAGAGAGACCTTTGATAAAGAGCACGGCGGTATGGCGCACGGCGGATTCGTTATCCGCAGCGGCAGAACGGGTAAGAATAGCGAAACGGGACACGTGATCGAGTATTCGTTGCGCCTCGGCTCCAACCCCGAGTTTACCGCAAGCGTCCTTGTGGCGTATGCAAGAGCGGCGTATAAGCTTTCAAAAGAAGGTCAGAGCGGCTGTAAGACTGCCTTTGACATCGCACCCGCTTACCTTTCGCCAAAGAGCGGCGTGCAGTTGAGAAAAGAACTGCTGTAAGCAAAAAACAAGGCTGACGGCACAAAAAACGTAATAAAGCACCGCCGAGAACAACCGTTATGATGGTCGTTTTCAGCGGTGCTTTTGTATTCGTATCCTGCTCATTGCGTCGAACGTACCGACTTTCCCATCAACTCATCGATAGAAACGCCGATGATATTCGAGATATCGGAAAGCAGAAAGATGTCGGGATAACAAAGCTCCCTCTCCCATTTGGATACGGCAAAGGCACTTACCCCCACAAGGCTACTGATATTATACATATCTAATCACTTTTTATCAATAGTGTTTCGATGCATTTCTAATCAATTAAACCAACGGTTTAACAGAAGACTGAAAAACGCAAAACAAGCTTCTCAAAACCAAACACGCCGTTGCGGATGCAACGGCGTGTTTTTAACGTATTCGATCAGAACTGCTCCTCAAGGAACTTCAAAACGTAGGGATAGAGTGCATCGTAGCCCTGTGCGTTGGGGTGTACGAAGTCTGCGGTGTTGATTCTTTCGGTAACCTTGAACTCTTCCGAGAAGGCGACGTCGTGGTAAAGGTCCAGGGTGGGAATCTGCCACTTTTCAAGGATCTTCACCATCTCGTCAAAGTAGGGATCCATATTGGAAAGGGCACCGATCTTGGAGGAGGGGGTGGCAAAATTCACAAGATAGCAGACCTTTGTTTCTGGGAAATACTTTTTTACGTAGTAAAGAAGCTCCTCAAGTCCGCCGCAGCAGGTGGTGGTGTCAAAGCGGTCAAGGTCAAAGCCCTCTTCCATTTTACCCGGCTCAATGGCGTCCCAGCCGTCATTGACGCCGCCGTGGAGCACGATCAGGTCAAAGCACTCCTCCTTGCAGGCTTCGATCTGGAAAAGAATGCGGTTATCCTTTCTGCAGGTGGAAAGGGAGGCACCGTCAAGCCCCTTATTGATGTACTTCAGCCCCGTCACCGAGGAGCATCTGCCTGCCCATCCCCATCTGGGACAGTCTTTGTAGTCATATACCGCCGCAGAGCAGATAGAGTCGCCGCAGAACAGCACCTTTTTGTCCTTTAAAACGCTTTCTCTTCTGGGGTATCTTTCGTCATTCTGTACCAAAAATTCCATAGCGTATTCCTTTCGTATAAAGCCAAGGCAGGAGCGTACACTCCTGCCTCTGTGTTTCTATCAGCCTTCGTAAGCGTCCTTGTCAACGATCAGGGTCACGTCAGCGTGAGCCAGCAGCAGAGTGCCGGGGCACATGGTGGTGATTCTGCCCGACATGATCTTCTCGATCACGGCGTGCTTACCCTTACCGGATGCCAGAACAATGATCTTCTTTGCCTTCATGATGGAGCCGATACCCATGGTCACTGCCTGAGTGGGCACATCGTCGATGGACTCGAAGAATCTGGAGTTTGCCTTGATGGTGCTTTCGGTCAGACCCGTCAAATGAGTGCCTGCATACAGCTCCTCTTCGGGCTCATTGAAGGCGATGTGACCGTTGGGACCAAGACCCAGAACCTGCAGATCGATGCCGCCTGCAGCCTCGATAGCAGCGTCGTATGCCTCGCCCATAGCAGCGGGATCCTCAGCCAGACCGTCGGGAACGTTGGTGTTTGCCTTGTCGATGTCTACGTTATCGAACAGATTGGTGTTCATGAAGTAACGGTAAGACTGATCGTGGGTAGGAGCTAAGGGATAGTATTCATCCAGATTGAAGCTGGTTACGTTTTTGAAGGTGATCTCGCCTGCTTTGTTCATCTTGGTCAGCTCCTTGTACATTCCAACGGGAGTGGAACCGGTAGCAAGACCGAGGATGCAGTCGGGCTTTGCCTTCAAGAGATCAGCAATGATGCCTGCGCCGACCTTGGACATTTCTTCGTAGTTTTCGCATACAACGATTTTCATAGTAATCCTCCGTTATTCGCCTGTGGCGTTCTACCTCATTAGAATACCACATCTTCCCTGATTTTTCAAGAGCTTTTGAAAAACTTCCGCACTTTTTCAAACTTTTTTCGGAAAAAGGATGCAAAATACAACCAACCTAAACGTCGCGGCATACAAGCCGCGGACCGACGGCTTATCGAAAGGCGCTTGCGGTATGGCAGATCAAGGCGAAAAACATTACGAGAAAATTCAAAAACCGTAAATTCTCAAAGTAAATGCAACAGTAGCAAAGCCCTTGCATTTACT
>JAGBIB010000020.1 GCA_017935195.1 Clostridia bacterium | reverse complement strand
TTGCCGAGCAAATCCCAAAAATTAACGCTTTGGCGCGCTATGGGTTCGAGGCTCTGCTAAAGCCGCGGGACCTCGCTCACGGAAGGCTTGGCAGAGCCCGCCGCCGAAGCGAAGCGGAGGGCGGATTCCCGTACTGCACATGCTCCATCTTTTCTTTCCTTGTTTGCTTTCACCGAAGCATCGCATATGCGATGCTCTTTTGTTTTGCTGCCCCGTCCCCGCAAGCGGACACAGTGCGCAAAAGCAGACAAAGCAATCCCCAAAATCAAATCGTTGGCGCGCTATGGGTTCGAGGCTCTGCCGGCATCTTGAAGAGAAGGTATCCAACTGATGCAAAAATTCTGCCGAACAGTCAAAAAGAGTTGCTTTTTTCTTTACTTCGTGATATAGTTATGGATAGGAAATTTTCTCCCTGAAAAAAGGAGTCTTCAGATGTTTTATAACGTGAAAAGACCTTCCATCCGCTTCATCGGCAGATGGGCACCTCTCCGCTACGGCATGGCGGCAACCGCCCCCGGCTCCTATATTGAGCTTGCCTTTGAAGGCTTTGAGGTCACCCTTTATTTTGACGTGCAGGATCTGACCCTGCCCTTCCCCCATCTCTTTTTGGAGCTTGACGGGGGCGACCTTTACGAAATGCCCGTTGACCGCTATCTGCGCATTAGAGCAAAAAAAGCGGGCGATCACTTTTTGCGCATATACTTTAAAGGCGCCCGCGAGACGGCAAACCGCTGGCATCATCCCCTGCAGGGCTACGTCCTCTTTACCGGCTTTGAAGCGCAGGGGGAGGGCACGCTCCCGAAGGATGAGCGCAAGGCGCTGGAGCTGATCGGTGACTCCATCACCGAGGGGGTGCTTATCGATCCTCAATACGCCCCCAACGGAGAAAACGATCAATATAACCGTCCCTATCAGGACGATGCCCTTTCCACCTATGGCTTCCTTCTTGCAAAAAATCTGAATCTCATCCCCCTCTTTTGCGGCTACGGTGCTACGGGCGTGACCAAGGGCGGATGCGGCGGCGTGCCAAGTGCGCCCGAAACCTATCCTTATTGCTTTGAAAACGCCCCCGTTGGCTATGCCCCTGCCGACTTCACCCTCATCAACCACGGCACCAACGACAGACACAATCCCCATCTATTTAAGGAGGGCTACGTGGCTTTGCTTGATCTGATATTTTCCCGAAATGAAAACGCCCGTGTTGCCTGCCTCATCCCCTTCTGCGGAGCGTATGCAGAGGAGTTAAAGGAGCTGGTGCCCGCTTACGCCAAGGAAAAAGGCAGGGAAGATGCCCTTCTGCTGGTTGACACCGCAGGGTGGCTTCCTCCCGACCCCCTGCACCCTTTAAGAGAGGGGCACGCCTTGGCAGCTACACGGCTTACGGAGATCCTTTCGTCCTTTTTCATTTGACCAAAAAAAAGAAAGCCGAAGCGCTTTTTACGCATCGGCTTTCCATTCGGTTGTTTAGTTTTCTTCCACCTTACCCGTTTTTTCGTTCACAAGCTGTGCCATCTGGCTCATCTTTTTGGGCAGGGCAAAAATGAAGGTGCTCCCCTTTCCAACGGTGCTTTCCACCTTCACCGTTGCTCCAAGAAGCAATCCGATCTGCTTGACCAAGGCAAGCCCCAAGCCGTTG
>JAGBIB010000207.1 GCA_017935195.1 Clostridia bacterium | reverse complement strand
GACCTGCGATGTGTGCCATATCCACCATCAGAAGGGCACCGCACTTGTGAGCGATGTCTGCAAAGCGGGCGAAGTCGATGGTTCTGGGATATGCCGAAGCGCCTGCAACGATCAGCTTGGGCTGATATTCCATAGCCTTCTTTTCAAGGGCGTCGTAATCGATCCTGCCGTCCTCGCTTGCCACGCCGTAAGCCTCGAAGTGGTAGTATTTACCCGAGAGGTTGACGGGCGAGCCGTGGGTCAGGTGACCGCCGTGAGCAAGGTTCATACCCAGTACCTTGTCGCCGGGCTCTAAGATCTTGAAGTAAACGGCAGAGTTTGCCTGCGCGCCCGAGTGGGGCTGCACGTTGGCGTATGCCGCGCCGAACAGCTTCTTTGCACGCTCGATGGCGATGTTTTCTACCACGTCCACGCACTCGCATCCGCCGTAGTAGCGCTTTGCGGGGTAGCCCTCTGCATATTTATTGGTCAGTACGGTGGCGTTTGCCGCAAGGATCGAGGTGGAAACCACGTTCTCCGATGCGATCAGCTCAAGACCTCTCTGCTGGCGGTGATATTCAGCCTTTACAGCCTGCCCCACCTCGGGGTCCACCTGAGAAAGGAAGTCCATATTTTCTTTAACCATGACCGTAGTCCTCCGTGAAAGTTTATTTTCTCCATTATACACCATTTCACCGAATTTGTAAATGGCGTTTTATAAAAAAGATATTTTTTTGCATTGAAATTGACATTTCACCGTAAATGTGGTACTATATATTACAGGAGCATAAATGCGGAAAGGAGCAGGGGTGTACTATCGCATTAAAAAGATCGTAAACTATTTTTCAAAGCGGCAAAAGGTAACCAGAAGAGATGCCTACGCCTCCCACGCCAGCTTTTATGCCATTTTGTCCTTCGTCCCCTTGGTGATGCTGGCATTGATGATCTTAAATGCCGTTGCGCCGCATGGGGTGCAGAGTGCAGTGGAATTCGTCCGCGGTCATCTGCCCGAGCAGATTGGGACGTATCTGCCCACCGATCTGATCGAAAACGCCATTTCCTCCAACTTTTCTGTGGCAACGCTGACCGTCCTTGCCATGCTTTGGTCCTCTTCAAAGGGGATCGGGGCGCTTTCGGGAGGCATCCGCTCGGTATACGGGGTTCAAAATGAACCGAACATCTTTAAAAGACGGGCGCTTGAGCTGATGCTCACCGTGGCGCTTCTTGCTTTGTTCGTTTTGGCGCTCATTCTGCTCGTATTTGGTGAGACCATCCTTCATTTGTTTGAGAGATGGGGCGGAGATTACAAAAGAATGGTGTGGTTGGCTGTGCGTATAGCGCCTTTTGCAGCGTATATTCTTTTTTCACTGGTTTTTGCCATCGTATATAAGATCATTTCAAGAGAGAAGGGTGGTATCGGGGCGCATCTTCCGGGTGCATTTTTTGCTGCTGGCGGCTGGATCCTGTATTCGGTGGCGCTCTCCTTCTATTTGACCAATTTTATGCCGGAAAAATATATTTTTTACGGGAGTATGGGGGCACTGATCCTTTTGATGCTTTGGGTCAGAGCACTTATGACCATTCTGCTTTTCGGTGCGGAATTGAATGTGTATCTGCTCAGTCGACCGAAAAAGACCGGTGTATCGGATGAGCAATTGGAGCAGGATTTTACGGAAGCATAAAGAGAGAGCGCAAAAAAGAGCCCTTTCGGGCTCTCTTTCTTCCTTTAACAGTACGGTTCAGCAATCCTCGGCAACGTCGGTGTTCTCTGCAAGTGCGGCTTCCGCAAGGGCGCTTTCATAAGCGGCAATGATGGTGCTTTCCACATGGTTTCTGAATTCGGCATTGATGGGGTGAACGATGTCGCGGTAAGTGTTATCGGGATTTTTACGGCTGGGCATCACAACGAAGAGCTTTTCTCTTGCGTAGATCACCTTAATGTCGTGCAGTGCCAGCTGGCCGTCAAAAGTCACCGAAACGATCGCTTTCATCGGTCCTTCATCATCGAAGAGCTTTCTTACTTTTACATCTGTAATTTGCATGGTTGATCCTCCTGAAAATCAATTTCGGTGACTACATTATACAGCAAAAATATGGACGTTATTCAACGAAATATTTGTTTTTTCATGAACTTTGACCATTTTTTTGGATTTTTTTAAAAAATGGGGAGATTTGTCGATTTTTATGTGAAAGTTGTGTGAAAAGTCGGTGAAAAAAGCAAGTGTTGATTAAAAAATAAAGTTTAAACTGAGTATAAATTTAAGATCCGCAACACGGCATGCTTGAAAAAGAGCGGCTTGAGGAGGGGAAAGCTCCTCGACCTTCGGTTTTAAAAGGAAGGATGCGGTATCGCAGAACGGAGTGCAATATGAAATGGGATCAAAGGGTAAAAACGATTCACTTTATCGGAATCGGGGGCATTAGTATGTCCTCGCTTGCCGCTATATCCAAAAAAAGAGGATATACCGTCACCGGCTCAGACAGTGCCGCATCGGCACTGACCAAAAGGCTTGAAGAGGAATACGGAATTCCGGTATTCGTTCCTCAAAGAGCGAAGAATTTGGGTGAAGCGGATATGGTGGTCTATACGGCAGCTATCGGAGAAGAGAATCCTGAGCTGATGTTGGCACGGGAAAAAGGTCTGCCGTGTATTCCCAGATCGGCGTATTTGGGGGAATTGATGAAGGAATATCCGGTCAGATTGGGCGTTTCGGGAACGCACGGAAAGTCCTCCACCACCGGAATGCTTTCGCATATTTTTATAGAGGCGGGGATGGATCCTACTGTTGCCTGCGGAGCTGAGCTTCCGAGGATCGGAGGGGCTTACCGCCTTGGTGGCGGTGAGCATTTCATCTATGAAGCCTGTGAGTATAAGGATTCCTTTTTGGATTTTCATCCTTCGATCGCCTTGTGGTTGAATATTGAGATGGACCACGTGGACTATTTCAAATCCCTTGACCAGATGTCTGCCTCCTATATTTCCTCGGCAAAGGATGCCGGTGCGGTGGTGGTCAATTGGGATGACGAAAACTGTCGTGCCGCTGCAGAAAAGCTGCAGGGCGTGTGGGTGATCAAAACGGGCGTGGATCGAAACGATGTGGATTACCATGCCGAAAATCTGAAAATGACGGGAGGCTTTGCTTCCTTCGATTTGTACAACGAGAGCAATTATCTTTGTGGGATCGAGCTACAGGTTCCGGGGATCCATCATGTGGGCAACGCACTTTGCGCTGCCGCAGCTGCGTTGATCTGCGGAATCTCGCCCGAGGATGTGGCGAAGGGACTGAAAAGCTTCAGGGGAATCTGCCGCAGATTTGAATACAAGGGAGAACGGGAAGGGGTGCGTGTTTTCGATGACTATGCCCACCATCCAACCGAAGTGGTCGCCACCTTAAAGGCGGCAAGGCAAATG
>JAGBIB010000206.1 GCA_017935195.1 Clostridia bacterium | reverse complement strand
GATGTTCACGATCTCGGCAAAGGGAAGCTCCTTGTCGATGGGGATGATCACGCCGTTTGAAGCGAGGGTGGTCATGATCACGGTGATATAGCGATGGCTGTTTTCACCGATCACCGCCACGGCACCAAGGCCGTCTTCCATGGAGGAAAGAGCGGTGCCCAAAGCGTTTACTCTGCCGCAAAGCTCGGTGTAGGTGATGTCACGCACGGTGCTGCGCTCTCTGTACTTGATGGCAATGTTGTCTCCGGCCTGCTCCTGTGCCTTTGTGAGCATGGTGCGGAAGTTATCAAATTCGGCAACCTCCAAAAGGGGAAGCTTTTTCTTTTGCAAAATAGACATACTTTTCTGCGCCCGCAAAAGCGGACTTCCTTTCTGATAGTTTTGTGGCGGCATTCCGCATAAGCATATACATTTCAGAATAGTTCAGTTTATTATATCATAATTCTATTCGATTTTCAAGGGAGGCAACTCTATTTTTGAAAAAATATTGCGTTTTCTTGAAAAAGCGTTAAAAAACGCTTGACAAAGAAGGAGGTGTATGCTATAATTCGGTTGAAAAAGTGTATCAATTGAGACACTTTCTGAGACGGAGGTATTCAAAGAGTTGACGGATCAAGAGAGAATACTGTGTTCCTGCAGGCTTTTTGAGGGATGCGGGGAGCATACGGTAAAATGTGTGCTCGCAGATGAGAAAAACGCTATTCTGTCCTATAAAAAGGGAGATGCGGTAGACTACGGAGGGGGTGCGCTGGGGATTCTTTTAAAGGGAAGGATCACGGTAAGCACCTTGTGTAGCGGCCGAAAACCAACCCTCAACTCCCACGAGGAGGGAGCGGTGTTTGGTTTTTCCTCCCTGTTTGAAAGAGAGCCTCTCCCCTTTTGCACCGATATGAAGGCGGATACGTCTTCTAATGTACTGTGGATCTGTGAGGAACAACTCATTGGCATGATGACAAAGGATCCCGTGCTTGCCCGCAATGTGATCGCCATTCAGGCGGAAAAGATCCGCTTTCTCAATGACAGGATCCTGTCCCTCACTCTGCCCGATGCCGAGGAGCGGCTCTACCGCTTCCTTTGCGCTCTTCAAAACGAGGAAGGACGTATCGAAAAGCTGCCCAATATGGCAAGGCTGGCGCCAAGACTGAATATGAGCAGAGCGAGTCTTTACAGAGTCCTTGACAAGCTGATCGAGGACGGCAAAATTGAAAAAAGCGGTAACACGCTTATAATAAAGCAATAACCAAAGAAAAGAGGAATCATTATGAAAACCATCAAGAAACTGACCGCGCTTATTTTGGCGCTTTTAACCGTGCTGGCTCTTGCCTCCTGCGCCGTGGCAAGCACCACAGACGCCCCCGAGTCTTCGCCCTCCGCAGGGCAGAGCACTCCGTCCGGCTCAGAAAAGGCTCCCTCCTCCGAGGAATCCCCCGTCCTTCCCGCTGAAAAGACCGAGGTAAACCTTGCCGTTTTGTCGGGCTCCACCGGTCTTGGCGCCTCCAAGCTGATCGTGGATGCAAAGGAGGGCAAGACGAATAACGAGTATAAGATCGAGATCATCTCCGATCCCACGCAGGTCATCGCAGGACTCAAGCAGGGTAAGTACGACCTGGCGGCACTGCCCGTAAACGTGGCGGCAAAGCTTTACAATATGCCCGACGTGGACGTGCAGGTGGTGGCGCTGAATACCCTCGGTGTGCTGTACGTTCTTGAAAAGGACGGTGAAAGCGTGAAGAGCATTGCCGATCTGAAGGGCAAGAAGATCTTCACCACCGGTGAGGGTGCCACTCCTCAGTACATCCTTGAGCACGTGCTCAAGGAAAACGGACTGACGGTGGGCAGCGACGTGGAGGTGGTCTACAGAGCCACCGCAGACGAGGTGGTCTCCGACATCACCAACACCGCAAACGCCATTGCAATGCTCCCTGAGCCCAAGGCGACCGTGGTCACCAAGCAGATCACCACCGTGAGATACGCCCTGGATATGACTGCAGAGTGGGACAAGATCAGCGATAGCAAGTTAACGCAGGGCTGCGTTGTGGCGTTGAAGTCCTTTGCAAGCGAAAAGAAGGCGGCTTTGGATCTCTTCCTTGAAGAGTATAAGGCGTCCATCGAGTTTATCAACAAGGCAGACGAGGCGGCGGGCAATGCCGTCGTGGCGGCTGAGATCATCGGCAAGGCACCCATTGCCATGGCAGCCATTCCCAAGAGCAATTTAGTGTATATCGAGGGGGACGAGATGAAGAGCGTCCTTGGCGGTACGCTGTCGGTGCTCTTTGCGGCAGATCCCAAGTCGGTGGGCGGAAAGCTTCCCGATGACGCTTTCTACTATCAGAAATAAACCGAAAAAGAAATGGATAGCCCCGATCTTGACCCTCGGGGCTGTTCTTTTCTGGATCGGGATCTGGTGGCTTGCGGCAGAGCAGATCGACAAGGCTTGGGTGCTTCCGACGCCTGCGCAGGTCTTTAAGGCTTTATTTTCCACCATCACCGTCAAAAAGGCACTCCCCATCCTCCTTTCCTCCCTCTGGGGCATCTTTAAGGGCTATCTGTGGGGTGTGGGTCTGGGGCTTCTTCTTGCCGCCTTAACGGCAAGGATCTATCCCCTCCATCTGCTTTTTTCTCCCCTTTTAACGGTGGTCAAGGCAACGCCCATTGCCTCCTTTATTCTGATTTTATGGGTCTTTTTCACCAATTCCGCCGTGCCTGCCTATGCGGTGATGCTCATCGTCCTGCCCATCATTTGGGCAAACACCGAGGCGGGCTTCGGGAACACCGATGAAAAGCTTTCCGAAATGGCGCGGGCGTACGATCTGTCCTTTGTCAAAAGGATCCGGTATCTCTATATTCCCTCAGCCTATCCCTTTTTCAAAAGTGCCGCCGTCACCGCCCTTGGAATGGCGTGGAAGGCGGGCATTGCCGCAGAGGTGCTTTGCACCCCCGACGGCACGGTGGGCAAAATGATTGCCCACGCCAAAAGGGATATCGAAACGGCAGAGCTGTTTGCCTGGACGATTCTGGTGGTGGCGGTCTGCTTCCTTTTTGAAAAGCTGCTGGCGGTGCTGCTATCCTTACCCGAAAGAAAAGGGAGGGTGAAAAAATGATCGAGATCAAGGATTTAAAGAAAAGCTACGGAGAGCGTACTGTGATTAACGGACTGTCCCTGCGAATCGAAAAGGGCGAAAAGGTCGCCCTGATGGCGCCCTCGGGATGCGGGAAGACCACTCTTTTTAGATTGATTTCCGGGCTTGAGCGGGCAGAGGGCGGTCAGATCGCCAGCGAAGCATCCGTCTGCTTCCTCTTTCAGGAGCCGCGGCTTTTTCCGCAGTTTACCGTTTTGCAAAACGTCAAGGCGGTGCTTACGGGCAAAGACAAACAGAAAAAGGCGCTTGCCGCCTTAAAGGAGGTGGGGCTTGAGGGCGAGGAAGGGAAGTATCCCCACGAGCTCTCGGGCGGGATGGCACAGCGTGCCGTCCTTGCAAGAGCCTTGGTAACCGGACGGCAGATCTTCCTTTTGGACGAGCCCTTCAAGGGGCTTGACGAGCAGGCAAAAAGAGAGCTGTTTGCCCTTTGCAGAAAAGCACTTGCCCAAAAGACCGTGCTGTTGGTCACCCACGACGAGGAGGAGGCAAGAGCGGTCTGCCAACGGCTTTTGCGCTTTGGCAAGGGAATGACCCTTGAAGAGGATCTTGCCCTTTAAGACCTTCAGCCTAAAACTTAAAAAAGATCGGAGATTGGCGGGATACTCTTATCGGAGTATCACGCCAGTTCTATTCGCCTCTCGGCGAGTGATATTGCTACGCAGTGATATTCGGCTTACGCCGAGTG
>JAGBIB010000205.1 GCA_017935195.1 Clostridia bacterium | reverse complement strand
TTGCAACGACCCTGCCGCTAACACCCTTCCGCCCGAGGAAAGCGATTCTTCTCAGGTGCTGTCAGAGAGCCCTTCCGAGGAAGCAAAGATGATCCGCACGGCAGAGGATGCCCGCGAGCTTCTTTATGAGGGAATCACCAAAGAGGAGATTGAAGCGCTGACTGGAAAGAAAGAAATCCTTTCGCCTATCAGTGTGTCATCGAATTATGGTTGGATGTGGATATTGGAGGATGGAAGCCTTATTGAGGCGATGTGGGGACCGCGCGATTCAGGTTGTGTGCGCATTCGCAAAAATGGCGAAACTGAGGTGATTGTTGCTTGGGACAACGATCCTTCTTTACCCGAAGGCGATTGATTCTTGGCTTGAGTATATCAAAGATCAACATCGTGTATCCAAAGAAGAAGGCTGAGCGAGCTGCTCTCTTTCACGGTATTTAACTGATCGCTCCCCGCCCGAAAGGGCGGGGAGCTTTGTAAATCAGATTGAAAACAAGAATTGCAACTATACGTGAATTTACAGCTTTAAGAGCTTATGAATTTTGCCACGCATATGGATGACTTGGAATCTCAGCGAGGAAAGCGTATAACCGAAAACGCTCCGCCCTTCGGGCACTATGTTCTTTGGAGCATACAGCCCGAGGGTGTTTTTTTATCTTTTATCTTCCCGTTGACGGCAGAGAGGTGCCGCTTTTTTTGCTCGTTTAAAAAAGTAGAATAAAATGTGAAAAAATATGAAAAACCTATTGACTTTAGCGAAGTAAAGTGGTACTATGTGAAAGTACATTTTAAAGGGTACTTTTTGAATTTTGAAAGGACGGTCAGCCCATGGTAAGTTTTCATTCGGAATCGCTGGATCGGCTGTTTGAAGCCATCTTGATGTTGGAGGATAAAGAGCAATGCTACGCCTTTTTTGAGGATCTTTGCACCATCAAGGAGCTGCAGGATCTGTCACAGCGTATGGACGTGGCGTATCTGCTTGACAAGGGGATGAACTATCAGCAGATCTCAAAGGAAGTCAACGTAAGCACCGCCACCATCAGCCGTGTGAACAAGTGCCTTGCCTACGGAAGCGGAGGCTACAAGCGCGCCCTTGAGCGTCTTAACGCCGAGGGGACAGAGGAGGATTAAAGAATGAACAACCGTATTTTCGCAGGATTTGAGGAAAAGGTCACCTTTGCGCTGCGCGACCTGTTTTCATCCTACGGATATTCCAGATATAAAATGAGCCGTTTTGAGGAATACGATCTGTACGTAAGAAACAAGGACTTCCTCATTTCCGACAGCGTGATCACTTTTACCGATACCAACGGAAAGCTGATGGCGTTGAAGCCCGACGTGACCCTTTCTATCATCAAAAACGGAAAGGACGGGCAGGGAAGCGTGGAAAAGGTCTACTATAACGAAAACGTCTATCGCGTTTCGGGCGGCAGCCACGGCTACAAGGAGATCATGCAGGTGGGGCTTGAATGCATCGGCGAGATCGACGGCTACTGCTCCTACGAGGTGCTCTATCTTGCCGCAAAGAGCCTGCTTGCCATTTCGCCTGACTGCGTGCTGGATCTTTCCCATCTGGGTTTTATCAACGAGGTCTTTAAGGGGGTCGGTCTTGATCCCGCTTACAGAGGAGCGGCGCTTTCTCTCATCGGGGAAAAGAACCTGCACGAGCTGATGTCTCTTTGCGAGGAGGCAGGGCTTTCGGAGGAAAACGCCCGCAGAATCAAAAAGCTTGTCACCCTTTACGGTGCGCCCGAGGAGGTGCTTCCAAGGCTCAAGGAGACCTTCGGCGGCATTTGCGACCTGACCTCCATTGAGGAGCTTGAGGAAACGGTAGCCCTCTTCGATCCCGAAACGAGAAGCATCCTGCGCATCGATTTTTCTGTGGTCAACGATGTGCGCTATTATAACGGCACCGTCTTCAAGGGCTTCGTCAAGGACGTGCCCGTGGGGGTGCTTTCGGGGGGCAGATACGATAGGCTCCTTGAAAAGTTTGGCAGAAAAGCGGGCGCCATCGGCTTTGCCGTCTATCTTGATGCGCTGGAGCGGATGGAGGATCTGCGTCCCTTCGACGTGGACGTTCTGCTTTTATACGGTGAAAACGAGGATTTTGCCACCGTGAGAATGTGGGCAAGAGATCTGATGCAAAGCGGCAAGAGCGTGCAGGTTCAGCGGGCGATCCCCGAGGATCTGCGCTATCAAAAGCTGATGAAGATTGAGGAAGGGAGGCTGATCCTGCTTGAAGAATATGCTTAACGTGGCTCTGCCCAAGGGCAGACTCGGCGAAAAGGTATACGCCATTTTTGAATCGGCGGGCTTCCCCTGTCCCTCCATCAAGGAGCAGAACAGAAAGCTGATCTTTGAAAACGAGGAGTGCGCCGTCAGATATTTCTGGGTCAAGCCCTCCGACGTTGCCATCTACGTGGAACGAGGCGCGGCAGACATCGGCGTGGCGGGCAAGGACATTTTGCTGGAATACCGTCCCGACGTGTACGAGCTTTTTGACTTAAACATCGGCAAATGCCGTATGGCGGTGGCGGCAAAGAAGGACTTCCGCGACGATCCCACCAAGACCCTACGGGTCGCCACCAAATTCTCCCGCATCGCAGGAGAATACTACGCCTCCATCGGCAGGGAGATCGATATCATCCATTTAAACGGCTCCATTGAGATCGCCCCCATCCTGGGGCTTTCCGACGTGATCGTGGACATCGTGGAAACGGGTACCACCTTAAAGGAAAACGATCTGGAGGTAAAGGAAACCATCGTGCCCATCAGCGCAAGACTCATTGCCAACAAAACGGGCTTCAAATTCAAGACCGAGCAGATCACCCGTATTATGGACGAAATGAAAAAGCAGTGCGGCGGCTGATTTTCAGTCCGACCTGCGTTTTGACGGCGTGCCGTCGATTTTGCGGGGCAACGCCCCAATTCCTCTGAAAGGAAAGTGAACAATGATCAAGATTATGAAATACGGCGAAGTGCCCGCAAGCGAGGTCTTCGCAAGAGCCGTCCCCACGGTAAACGTGGCGGACGTGGTTGCCGATATTATTGAAAACGTGAAAACCGGGGGCGATAAGGCGGTGCTTGAATACTGCGCCCGCTTTGACGGTGCAACGCTCGATAGCCTTCTTGTAAGCAAGGAGGAGATGGACGAGGCGGTAGCAAAAGTCTCGGAGGAGTTTTTAGAGGTGCTTTTTCTTGCCGCAGAAAACATCCGTGCCTTCCATGAGAAGCAGGTGAGAAACGGCTTCATCCTCAATAACCGCAGAGGCATCGTGATGGGGCAGAAGGTCATCCCCGTGGATAGAGCCGGTCTTTACGTTCCCGGCGGTACTGCCGCATATCCCTCCACCGTCTTAATGGACGCCATTCCCGCAAAGATCGCAGGCGTGGAGGAGGTGGTGATGGTCAGCCCTCCGAACAAGGAAGGGAAGATCAATCCCGTCATTCTTGCCGCGGCAAGGGTCGCAGGGGTAGACAAGATCTTCAAGGTGGGCGGTGCGCAGGCGATTGCCGCTCTTGCATACGGCACCGAAAGTATTCCCCGTGTTGATAAGATCGTGGGTCCCGGAAACGCCTTCGTGGCAGAAGCCAAAAAGCAGGTCTACGGTCAGGTATCCATCGATATGATCGCAGGACCCAGCGAGATCCTGATCGTGGCAGACGGAAAGTCAAATGCCCGCTACGTTGCCGCAGATCTGCTCTCTCAGGCGGAGCACGACAAGCTGGCAAGTGCAGTGCTGGTCACCGATTCTTACGAGCTGGCGCAGGATGTCAGCCGAGAGATCGAAAGACAGATCCCCCTGCTTGAAAGAAAAGAGATTGCCAGAGCCTCCATTGACAGTAACGGAAAGATCATCGTGGCAGACGATCTGATGAAGGCAATCGATATTTCAAACGAGATCGCCCCCGAGCATCTTGAGCTTTGCGTGGACAATCCCTTCGACTATCTTGATGCCATCCGCCACGCAGGCTCCATCTTTATGGGCAGAAACTGCCCCGAGGCGCTGGGTGACTATCTGGCAGGTCCCAACCACACTCTGCCCACGGGCGGCACGGCACGCTTCTCCAGTCCCCTTTCGGTGGATGACTTCGTAAAGAAGACCCAGTATACCTATTTCACCGCCGACGCCCTTGCGAAGGTGGCGGATAAGGTGGCACTCTTCGCCACAAAGGAAGGCTTGACGGCACACGCAAAGAGCGCCACGGTGCGCACCGAAAAGGAATAACCAAAAAGGATCCGCAAAGGGCGGAAAAAGGAATATGAGCAGATTTTTTTCAAAAAAGTACGAGGCGCTGACCCCCTATACCCCGGGTGAACAGCCCGGAGGCAGAGCCTTTGTAAAATTAAACACCAACGAATCGCCCTTCCCCCCCTCCAAAAAGGCAATGGAGGAGGCGGCAAAGGCATCAGAGCGTCTTCAGCTCTACCCCGACCCCACCTGCAAAAGACTGACCGAGAAAATGGCGGAGGTGCTGGGGGTTACGCCCGACAAGGTGCTGATGACCAACGGCTCGGACGAGATCTTGAATTTTGCCTTTATGGCATTTTGCGATAAGGAGCATCCCGCCGCATTTGCCGATATCACCTACGGCTTTTATCAGGTTTTTGCAGAGCTGAACGGCGTGCCCTACGAGCAGATCCCCTTAAACGGCGATTTTACCCTGCCGATAGAGAAGTTCCTCCGACTGCCCCACACCCTTTTTATAGCCAATCCCAACGCTCCCACGGGGCTTGCCATCTCCCTTTCGGATATTGAAAGATTGCTGCAAAGCAATCCCGACAGAGTGGTGGTCATTGACGAGGCGTACGTGGATTTCGGTGGTCAGAGTGCGGTGGGACTTACCGAAAAGTATGACAACCTGCTGGTCACGGGCACCTTTTCCAAGTCCCGCTCCATGGCAGGGGCGCGCCTTGGCTATGGTGTTGCCTGTCCTGCGCTGATAAACGATCTCAACACCATCAAATACTCCACCAACCCCTATAACGTGAACGCCATGACCGCTGCGGCAGGCTACGGAATGCTTCTTGACGAGGAGTATACAAGAGCAAACTGCAAAAGGATCATTGCCACCAGAGCCCGTGTGAAGGAAGCCCTTGAGGGGCTTGGGTTCGTTGTGATCCCGTCGCTGACAAACTTCCTTTTTGCCAAAAGGGAAGGGCTTTCGGGGATGGACTACTACCTGAAGCTGAAGGAAAAAGGGGTGCTGGTGCGCCACTTTGAAACCGAAAGGTTAAAGGACTTTAACCGCATCACCATCGGAAGCGAGGGTGAAATGGACGTCTTTTTGAAGGCGACAGAAGAAATTTTAAAGGAAAGTGAAGGCGTGCTTTTATGAGAACAGCCACCATCAACAGAAAAACGGCGGAGACCGATATCTGCCTGACTCTCACCCTTGACGGAAAGGGTGAAAGCAAGATCGACAGCGGATGCGGATTTCTTGACCATATGCTCACTCTTTTTGCCCGTCACGGCAGATTTGACCTGACCCTTTCCTGCAAGGGCGATACCTACGTGGACGATCACCACACGGTGGAGGATATCGGTATCTGTCTTGGCAAGGCGTTTAAAGAAGCCCTTGGTGACAAAAGAGGGATCGTGCGCTACGGCGACACCACCCTGCCTATGGATGAAAGTCTGATCCTGACTGCCGTGGATTTTTCGGGCAGACCCTATCTCGGCTTTGATCTGCAGATCCCCACAGAAAAGGTGGGCAGCTTTGACACCGAGCTTGTGGAGGAGTTTTTCCTGGCGTTCGTGAGAAACGCCGAATGCACCCTCCACGTAAAGCAGCTTGCTGGTAAGAACAGCCACCATATTATCGAGGGCACCTTCAAGTCCTTCGGAAGAACGGTGAAAAAGGCAGTCAGCCTTGAAGCGGGCTTTGAAAACGATATTCCCTCCACGAAAGGGGTGCTTTGATGATCGCCATCGTGGATTACGGCGTTGGAAATCTCTATTCTCTGCATCGCTCCTTTGAAGCCATCGGAGCAGAGGTGAAGATCACCGCAGACGAAAAGGAGATCAAAGCCGCCGACCGCATCCTCTTACCGGGCGTGGGTGCCTTTGGCGATGCGGCAAACAAGCTTTACGCTTCGGGACTTTCAGAGCTGATTACCGAGGAAGCAAAGGAGGGCAAGCCCCTGCTTGGCATCTGCCTTGGAATGCAGATGCTTCTTGAAAAAAGCCTTGAATATGGCGAGCACCGCGGTCTTGGACTGATCGAGGGCGAGGTGCGCCCCATTTCCGAGGTCATTCCCAAAGGGCTGAAGATCCCCCACATCGGTTGGAACGCCCTGCAATTTCAAGGCGAAAAGAGTCCTCTTTTCAAATACGTAGAAGAAGGCGAGTGCGTGTATTTCGTCCACTCCTACCATGGGGCAAATTGCGGCAAAAACGTGATCGCCACCGCAGAATACGGCGTGCCGCTGACTGCCGCGGTGGGGAAGGATAACGTCTTTGGCTGTCAGTTCCATCCCGAAAAGAGCGGCAAGGTGGGACTGAATATCCTGCGCGCCTTCGTAGAGCTGTAAGAAAGGAAGAACGAGATGATTATTTTTCCTGCAATCGATTTGTACGACGGCAAGGCGGTGCGCCTTTATAAGGGCAACTATGACAAGATGACCGTCTATAGCGAAAATCCCCCCGAGATCGCCCTTGACTTTAAGGCAAAGGGTGCCACCCATATGCACATCGTGGATTTAGAGGGGGCAAAAAACGGGGATACCCCCAATTTTGAAACCGTTTTGGCGATCCAAAAGACCTTCGGCGGCTTTTGTGAGATCGGCGGAGGCATCAGAAGCATGGAGGTGATCGAGCGCTATCTTTCTGCGGGCGTGGATCGGGTGATTCTCGGCACTGCCGCCGTAAAGGACAGAGCCTTCACCGAGCAGGCGGCAAAAAAATACGGCGAGCAGATCGCCCTTGGGGTAGACATCAAGGACGGCTATGTTGCCGTGAAGGGATGGATCGAAAAGACCGCCCTTGATCCCTTTGACTTCTGCAAGGATATGCAGAACATCGGCATCAACACCCTCATTTGCACCGATATTTCAAGAGACGGAGCCATGAAGGGAACCAACGTCGGACTTTACGAGCAGCTTTCAAAGCAGCTTCATATGAAAATCATCGCCTCGGGCGGCGTTTCGGGTATGGAGGACGTGAAGAGCCTAAGAAAGCTGGATCTTTACGGAGCCATCGTGGGTAAGGCATACTATACGGGAGCATTGGATCTCAAAGAGGCAATAAAGGAGGCAAAATGATCACCAAAAGAATCATCCCCTGTCTTGACGTGAAGGACGGCAGAGTGGTCAAGGGGATCAACTTCAAGGGACTTGCAGACGTTTCCTCCCCCGTGGAGCTGGCAAAATTCTACAGCGACTGCGGGGCAGACGAGCTGGTCTTTTACGACATCACCGCCTCCGCGGAGGGCAGAACCCTCTTTACCGATATTTTAAGAGAGACTGCAAGGAAGGTCTTCATTCCCCTGACCGTGGGCGGGGGCATCAACAGCGTTTCCGACTTTGACAGAGTGCTCAAGTGCGGGGCGGACAAGGTCAGCGTCAATTCGGGTGCCATCCGCAATCCTTCCCTCATTGACGAGGCGGCAAAGCTGTACGGTGACCAGTGCGTGGTGCTTTCTGCCGACGTGAAGAGAGTGGACGGGGTCTTCCGCGTCTTTGCCAAGGGCGGCAGAGAAAACACCGGGATGGAAGCCATCTCCTGGATCAAGGAATGCGTGGAGCGGGGGGCCGGAGAGATCGTGGTCAACTCCATCGACACCGACGGTGTGAAGGGCGGCTTTGACCTTGAAATGCTGGACGCCGTTTGCAAAGCCGTTTCGGTTCCCGTCATCGCATCGGGGGGTGCGGGCAATATCGAGCATTTCATCACCCTCTTTAACGCCCTTCCGGGAGTGGATGCGGGGCTTGCCGCCTCCATCTTCCATTTTGGAGAGGTGAAGATCGAGAATCTGAAAAAGGCAATGAAAAGCGCGGGCATTCCCGCACGTTTGTAAAGCAAAAACCGAAAGGAATCTGAAGTAATGGAAGTACTTTTTGATATTGAAAAACTGAAATTTGACGAAAAGGGACTCATCCCCGCCATCGTGGTGGACGCCGTCTCGGGCAAGGTGCTCACCCTTGCCTATATGAATAAGGAAAGCCTGCAGATCACTCTGCAAAAGGAGCTGACCTGCTTCTTCAGCCGCTCAAGACAACAGCTCTGGCTCAAGGGTGAGACCAGCGGCAACTATCAGCACGTGGTGTCCATCACCGCAGACTGCGACTACGATGCGCTGGTGGTCAAGGTGGAGCCTGACGGTCCCGCCTGCCATACGGGCAGTTTTTCCTGCTTTGAAAACACCCTTGCTATCAGCGAAGAGCGCCGCGACTTTACCCTTGACGGTCTGATGAAGCTGATCGAAGGGCGCAAGACCGAGAAGAAGGAGGGCTCTTATACCACCTATCTTTTTGAAAAGGGGCTTGATAAGATCTTAAAGAAGGTGGGCGAGGAGTCTACCGAGGTGATCATCGCCGCCAAGGCAAACGACAAGGCAGAAACGATCTATGAGATCTCCGACCTTGCCTACCACGTGATGGTGCTGATGGTGGAGGCGGGCATCTCCCTTGAGGATATCCACCGTGAGCTTGCCTCCCGCCACGTCATCGACCACAAGATCAAGCAGGAGAAAATGACCAAATAAGACACGCACAGAAAAGGTCTTTCAATAAAAAAGAGTTATACCGCAAGGATATAACTCTTTTTTGTTGTTTATAAACGTTGTCAGCAGACCATCGCCGCCCCCAGAAGCAGCTCGTCGGTGCTGACTCCAAGGACTCTTGCAATGTGGGCAAATGTCAGTACGTCGGGCAGAGCGTGCCCGTTTTCCCACTTGGAGATGGCTTGTGGGGTGACGGCAAGGAGCCGCCCCAACTCCTCCTGAGTGTAGCCGCATCTGGTGCGGCAGCTTTTCAACCGTTTTCCGATCAGCTTCATTTCGGCTCCTTCCTTTCGTCAGTTGATCTCGTTTTTTCGCTTTAAGAGCGCCTTTTTTCTGTAGTCTGCGGGTGTATCTCCGGTGTGGGTCTTAAAGACTCTGCTGAAATGCTGAACGGTTTTGAAGCCGCATCTGTCGGCAACGTCCTTTAAGGGCACCTCGGTAAAGGCGAGCTGCTTTTTGGCAATCTTGATGCGGTGCTTCATCAGATACTGTATCGCTGTCATGTCCAGCTCCTCCTTAAAAAGATCGGTTAAGGTGGTCTTGTTGATGCCGCAGGCGGCGGCGATCTGTAAAAGACTCAGCTCCTCCATATAGTGCCCCTCGATAAAAAGCACCGCATCCTTCAATTTGGCGCTTGAAAGGGCAGGGGTGGCGTCGGCGGTGGTCTCCCCTTCGCCGTAGCCGATCAGACCGTACATCCGCTCAAGAGCAATGATGATCTCCATAAAATGAGAGCGGCCTCTGCACGACCAGTACCAGTCTCTTTGATCGGTTAACTCCTTTCCCATTCGGATGCAGGAGCTTTCCACGGTGGCTCTGTAGTTGTCGCAGATGGGCACCACGTGCTGTCCGTCAACAAAGGGCTTGAGCATAAACATATCGTGTACGGTGGCGATATCTCCGTAATCCTCCGAATAAAGAAGCTCAAAGGTCATATTGACGTTGAGAAATTTGGGGTGAAAATAGATGCAGTAATAGTGCGCCTTGGACTTGGAGATCAGCGTGGGCGATTCCTTCTCGTTAAAGCAGAAAAAGCAGGGGGCGGCGGCGGAGACGTCAACACCGTTTAGCTTGAAGGAAAGCCGTCCCTGCAGCAGGCAGACGAGCAAAAAGCACTCGTCCTTGATGTCGATGTCGGATAAGGTTCCGTTTTCCACGCACTCCACGTAGGCGATCTTTCCCGCGTTGTATTTTCTTCCCAATGTAATATGCTCCATATGCTCACCACCCGCCCATTTTTAAGATCTCGTCGGTTTTTACACTCCTATTTTAGCATACCTGCAAAATTTACGCAAGATGCAAAGGTTATCTGATTTACAGTTTCTTTTATCTCTGATCAAATTTCGTGGTCTGAAAGACAAAAAAACGCCTTTAAGATCGATGCGTTTTCTGAAAAAATAAAAATTTTTTCATTTTTTGCGTGACGTTCTTCAAAAAAAAGCGACTATATGTATAAAGACACTTTTTGAATCGGTCACGGAGAGAGTTATGGATTACACGGTGTATGAACGAGAATGCAGGCAGGCAGAAGAACGGATCAGGGCTTATCTTGAAGAAGGACGGGGCGATCTTGCCCGTCCGCAAGGGGCGGTGAGAAGGCTTTTTGAAGAGGTTGAGAAAAAAACGTCGTCCCATGGCTATGCGGTGGGGGGCAGGCATATGGACAGAGGCTACTATTGTCCCTCCACGATCAGGGATCTTGTGATAGTCGGACAGCACAGAGGCAAGCTTTTACGCTGTCCAAAGGCGGCAAGTGTCCCATCC
This sequence comes from Clostridia bacterium, assembly GCA_017935195.1. GTDB lineage: Bacteria > Bacillota > Clostridia > Oscillospirales > CAG-272 > UBA11512. Next base: position 12,561 of record JAGBIB010000205.1, on the reverse strand, counting down.
TTTCGTTATGGATTTGACTGTGACGGGCGGCTTTTGACCGTCTTGACTTTCAAAGAGCAGACGGGGGAGGTTTGCCGCAGAGAGGTGTTGTTTTACGAAGGGGAGATGACGTACGGCATTGCGGTAAACGAGGACGGAAGTGATCTGACGCTCTGCGTTTGTCACTACGGCAACGAAGGCATTTTCAGCTACCGACTCTATTTCTATAAGGTGGGCGGAGGGGTCAACCGCTTCTTTGCAGAGGAGTATCGGAGGGAGGACGAGGAAAATGCGCAGGTCACCTTTTATGAATTTCGACAGCAGAGCTTTCCCGAAGGGAAAGAGCCCTCGCCCCGTCTTTTTGACCATCGCCGCTATGACTGCACCGTGAAGGACGGCGTACTTTTAGCCTGCTATCAGACCGATTTTGACAGTGAGGGCACCGCTCTTCCTCCATTTGCCGTTCATGTTTTTAAAAGGGAGGGGCGGATCATTCGCATCTGAATAAAAACGGGCGTATCTGCCAAAAAGTGCGGACACGCCTGAGATTCGGTTGTTCAGTTAAAGGAGGGAAGAGTGTCCCATATCCTTTTGCAGAGCTTTTTTGCGGGAATGGAAAGCGCCCGCCCTGCAAGATGAAGGAGGATAGAAAGGAGCAGAACCGCTGCGCATTTGAGCATAGGCTCTTCGAAGGTGACGAATTTGCTGAGAACGATGCCCACGGCAACGTGCAGAAGATAGATGGAAAAGGAGAGATCCTTGCCGAAGATCTTGTAGTAAAGACCGCTATTTACCGGGCCAAGAGAGGTGAAGAAGCGCAAGAGAAAGAACGCAGAAAGAACAGTAGAAAGGTACATTTCCATCACCACAATCCTGCTTTCTGCAATCTGCAGGAAAAAGAAAAGCACGCCCAAAGCAAGGAAGAGCATCCTTTTGCCGCAAGTGACCGCTTTACCCCCGAAATGCTTTGCCGTAAGATAGCCCAAAGCAAAGTTGGGAAGCCCGAAAAAGAGGGCGTTTCGGGTGTAGCGGATGGGCATATCGGTATACTGCAAAAGATGCATATAGCCGCTAAAGAACAGATAAACGGCAATACAGGTGGGCACGGCAAGGCGGTACAGTGGAAAAAAGGGATAGGCTTCTCCCGCAAAATGAATGCAAATCACGAGAAATGCCAAAAAAAACCTTGAAAAGATCCAAGGCAAGATTTTGCTTTTCGATCATGTTGTCCATAACGGTCCTTAAAAATGAAAATAGACCCAACAGTATACCACGCTTTTTGAAATTGTCAAGGACTTCTTTTTCGGATTTTTGCGGGAAGATTGACAGAACGGCAAAACTGTGCTATACTGTTTTATAATGATATTGATAGACGAGGAGAAATGCTATGGCATTTATGGAGATCCGCTTTTTTTCCGAGACGCTTGGCAGAGGGGTGTGCGTGAATGCTCTGATCCCTCAGGGAAAAAAGAGCTATAAGACCCTTTATCTGTTCCACGGACTGTCCGACGATCACACCGCCTGGCAGAGATACAGCTCGATTGAGATGTATGCCCTGCGTGCGGGTATTGCCGTCGTGATGCCAAACGTGGATCGAAGCTTCTATACCGATATGGCAAGAGGCGATAAATATTTTACTTATATTGCAGAGGAACTGCCAAGGGTGATGAGAGGCTTTTTTGGCGGTATGAGCGACAAGAGAGAGGACAACTTTGCCGCAGGGCTTTCCATGGGTGGCTACGGCGCCTTCAAGCTGGCGCTCACCTACCCCGACCGCTACGCCGCCGCCTGCTCTCTTTCGGGTGCGCTTGACATTCCCTTTATGATTGAAAAGTATCCCATCGGCGGGAAAGAGGATCTGTTTGGCAACATCTACGGCGATCTTTCCTCGGTGAAGGGAAGCGACAACGACCTGCTTGCTCTTCTCGAAAAAAGGGTGAAGGAGGGGGCAAAGCTGCCCGACCTTTATATGGCGTGCGGACTACAGGATGTGATCCTTCCTTGCAGCAGAGCTTTTTATGAAAAAGCCAAGGAGCTTGACATACAGCTGACTTACGTTGAGACAGAGGGCAATCACAATTGGTATTTCTGGGATAAGCACATTCAGCCCTTTACCGATAGGATCCCCTCCTATAAATGAAAAAATTGAGGCTTGAAGAATCGAAAGGACGCTTAATTGCGGATGAGAGTATGAAAAAGCAAAAATTACAACGAAAGATAGGAATAACCATTCTCAGTCTGCTTCTCATTGGAGCGCTGAGTGCTTGCACCACAGGGTTGGTTGTAAAGAATCCGTCTGATATTTCCGATGGCTTTTCCCATACGGCCGAAAACGGACTGATCTTAAACGTCAGCCAAAAGACGATCACTGTGGGTGAGCGCTTTGCTTTGGTGGCGGCAATCTCCCCTTTGCCCGAATATACCCCTGCCTTTACCTTTTCTTCTTCGGATGAGAAGGTGGCAACTGTCAGCGCAGAGGGCATTGTGAAGGGTGAGGGTGAGGGAAGCTGTATCATCACCGTTTCAACGGGCGAGGGCGGATTGAATGCAAGCTGTGCTGTCAGGGTTACGGCAGGGGGAGAAGATCCCTCTTTGTCCCCCTCCGATCCGTCGATCAGTCCTGAGCCGACGGTTAGTCCCGAACCTACCGTTAGTCCCGAGCCGACGGTCAGCCCCGAGCCGACGGTCAGCCCCGAACCCACTGTCAGCCCCGAACCCACCCCCTCAGAGGATCCCCCTGTGGAGATCATTCCGATAGAGGGTATAGAGTTGATCGGTCCTACAGATGCCTTTATTGGTAGGACCTATCAGTATACGGTAAAGATCACTCCCGAAAATGCAAACGAGAAGTTATATTTCATCAACAGCAACAGCAGAGATTCAGAGCTGTCCTCCGATGGCAAGCTGACTCCCTTAAAGAAAGGACGTACCGTGATCACCGTAGAAACGGCAGACGGCAGACTTTCTGACAGCATTACCGTCAACCTGCTTAATCTCGTTACGGGTGTTGCCTTCAGCCATATCGACGGTGTGCCCTATGCAGAGGCTGTAAAGACCATTCAGGTCGGTCAGACGGTGACGCTCACCGCTTCGGTGCTTCCCGAAGGAACGGTCAACGGCGGCGTGTACTTCGTAAATGAACGGGCAGCCAATGTAAAGATCTTGTCGGGAAGCAGTGATGTTGGTTCGGCAACGATCAAGCAGAATGGATATGATCTGGCGGTGACCGGTGTTTCCACCGGATGGATCGCCATCACAGTAGGATCTCAGGATTTCACCAGTATGACCAGAAGCTATGTCTTCAAGATCGTGCCCGATACCACGCCCAAGATGACTCTTGACAAGCAGGAGCTCTCGCTGAAGGTGGGGGCAACTGACAAATTGAACGTGACCTTAAAGAACTGTGAGGGTACGCCTTCCTTTGTCAGCTCAGACGAAAATGTGCTGAAGGTGGAGCAGGACGGTACTCTTATTCCGCTGACGGCAGGCTCCGCCACCGTGACCGTAACCCTTGCAGAAAAGAACCTGACGGTAAGTTGTACTGTCACTGTTCTGCCTCCCGATCCCACAATTGAGTTGGCACAGACCGAGATGACCCTGACCGAAGGGGAGAGCGGCTCTGTGGGTGCGACCCTGCTTTATGCAGAGGGAACGCTCCTTTACGAGGTGTCTGAAGAGGGGATCGTGGAAATCAATGCCGACGGCACACTGAATGCCTTGAAAGCGGGAATCGTAACAGTAACCGTGAAGACCGAGGATGGCAGTCTTTCGGCAACCCTTCAGGTAACGGTAAACGCCGCAGATCCTCTTCCCGATGAAGGCGGCGACGAGGATCTCTTACCCGACGAGGGCGGCGATGAAGAACCCCAGCCCGACGTGGGTGGCGATGAAGAGCCCCTGCCCGAGGGAGAACAGACCGAAGCAAACGGATAAAGGACGATGAAGACGGAGGACGTGGCAAAACGCCTCCGTCTTTCTTTCAAGGCGGAAAAAAGAGTGAAAAAATGTATACAATTCGCACAAACCCCTTGCAAAAACTGACGAATTCTGTTATCATTAAAGAGTAAGCACATACCAGTATCGGCGACCCTTCGCAGAAAGGAATTTTTATGAAAAGAACGATCTCCCTCCTTCTTCTGACGGTGCTTCTGGCATTTTCATTTTTGCCCTTAGCCGTCAGCGCAGACGCCCCCACGGCGCAGATCAAAAATCTATCGGGCGTGGTCTACCCCGGTTGTAAGCTGGATCTGGGCATTGCCGTCACGGGCAAGCAGGTGATGGGTCTGCAGTTTTCCACCTCCATCGAATATAACAAGGAGCAGCTTACCGTGGTTGCCGATCCCTATACCACCGTTTCGGGATGGGATCTGGCAAAGGGCAGCGCAAATTACCTGCTTGCCCCCTCGGGAATGAGTCTTGAAGGGAAGGATGCCGACGATCTTGTGATGGTGCGCTTTGCCTTCCGCCTCAACGATTCGGTAAAGATCGGCGACAAGATCACCGTGACCGTGAAAAATCTTCAGGTAGCTGCAGACGGCAGATATACGGGCGACGTGAGCTACGAGGTGACCGTTGTTGAAAAACCCAAGAACACCAACTGTAATCTGCTCAGCCTGAAGGCAGAGGAAGGAAGCTTTACTCCTTCTTTTGATGCCGAGAGTAAGAACAGTGACTACGCCATCACCGTTCCCAACACCATCACCGCCCTCACCCTGTCTGCCACCACGGCAAATGAGCTGGCAAGCTATGAGATTGCGGGCAACGAGAATTTTGAGGTGGGCGAGAATACGGTGACCGTCACCGTTACCGCGGAAAGCGGTGCGCAAAGGGTCTATACCATCACGGTGACCCGAAAAGAGCCCCCCTCCACCGATGCCACCCTGTCAAAGCTGGAGGCGGAGGAAGGAACGCTCTCCCCCGAATTTGATCCTGCAAATACAGACTATACCATCAATGTCCCCTCCGATGTGCTTTCGCTGACGCTGAGTGTGGCCACCGCCGACAGTAAGGCACGCTATGAAATCTCCGGCAATGAGAATTTTGAGGTGGGTGAGAACATCGTGACCATCACCGTGACAGCGGAAAACACCTCGGTTACCGCTGTGTACACCTTAAAGGTGGTCAGAGCCAGACCTATCGAAACAAACGCTCTTCTTGCAGGACTTGAGGTGGAGGGACAGACCCTTTCCCCCATCTTTGATGGGGCATCAGAAAACAGAGAATACGCTCTTGTCCTTCCTTACGAGTTCGAAACACTTCCTGCCTTCAATGTGACCCTTGCAGGTCTTTATGCCAAATACGAGATCACCGCTCCCGAGAAGTTAGAGGTGGGCGAAAACACCGTGGTGATCACCGTTACTGCGGAGGACGGTGTGACTGTGCAGCAGTATACCGTTAAGGTAACCAGAGAGGCAAGGATCCTTTCCTCCGATTCCTCCTTGAAGAGTCTGACCCCCGATATTGGATCTCTGACTCCCGCTTTTTCCTCAGGTATTACAAGCTATGCTTTGCAGACTGAGGAGGATGCCAAGTCGATTGCCTTTTCTGCCATTGCAAATGATACTGCCGCAACTGTTGAATCTGTCACCAAGGAACTTGTAGTAGGATTGAACACCGTGAAGATCACCTGTAAGGCCGAAAACGGAAGCGAAACGGTCTACACGGTCTTTGTCTTTGTGCCTGAAAAGAGCACCCAAAGAGAACTGATCATTGACGGCGCACCCATCGTGGGAGAAAAGCTGACCTTGCGCATCATCGGCGATACCGAGGGAGGCAGCTTTGCTTGGTTCGTGGGTGACAAGCAGGTCGAGGGTGTGACGGGCGATTCCTATACCATTCTTGCTGATGACCTGAGCCAAACGGTGAAGGCGGTATATACCGATAAGGATGGTACCGTGTTGACCTCGCAGACATTAAGTGTGGTTTCCAAAGAGGTCATCGGTGTAGAGGAGCAGGCCTTCAGCACTGCAGAGCTGATCATCATGATCGTGCTTGTTTGCTTTGCATTGCTTCTTGGTGCGGTATTCGGTGTGTTCTTTACCAAACGCAAATATCGCCATAGAGACTACTGATTGGGTCATCATCAGCTACATTAAAACTCCCCGAAAAGGCAAATTGCTTTTTCGGGGAGTTTTGGTTACTTTTTTATGTGTGGGAGACACTATAGCAAGCTTACAGCTTGTCTGCGATCTCTAAAACCAGTTTTTTGCTCTTCTCCCAGCCAAGGCAGGGGTCGGTGATGGAGCAGCCGTAACGTCCTTCACCGATCTTCTGTGCACCGTCCTCAATATAGCTTTCGATCATCAGACCTTTAACAAGGCTTTTGACATTGGGATCGTAGCGTCTGGAGTGAAGCACCTCGTTGGCAATACGGATCTGCTCAAGATACTTTTTGCCCGAGTTTGAGTGGTTGGTGTCCACGATCACTGCGGGATTTGCCAGCTCCTTTTTCAGGTAAAGCTCATAAAGGGTGCGCAGATCTTCATAGTGGTAGTTGGGCATAGACTGTCCGTGCTTGTTCACGTATCCGCGCAGGATGGAGTGGGTCAGGGGATTGCCCTCGCTTTTGACTTCCCATCCTCTGTAGAGGAACATATGCTGGTGCTGACCTGCCATGACCGAGTTCATCATCACAGAAAGGTCACCCGAGGTGGGGTTTTTCATACCGACGGGCACGGGGATACCGCTGGCAACCAGTCGGTGCTGCTGGTTTTCAACCGAGCGTGCACCCACTGCAACGTAGGAGAGGATATCGGACAGATATCTGAAATTTTCGGGATAGAGCATCTCGTCGGCAGGGAACATTCCTGTTTCGGAAGCCACACGGGTGTGCAGACGTCTGATGGCGATCAGTCCCTCCAGCATATCGGTCTCATGGGTGGGGTCGGGCTGGTGGACCATGCCCTTGTAGCCGTCGCCCGTGGTGCGGGGCTTGTTGGTGTAAACGCGAGGGATAATGAGGATCTTGTCGCAGACCTCCTTTTGCAGGTCTGCAAGACGCAGAGTGTAGTCCATCACGGACTCCTCGTTATCGGCAGAGCAGGGGCCGATAATCAGGAGAAACTTATCCGATTCACCGCTAAAAACTGCGGCAACCTCCTGATCATATTTTTGTTTTTTTGCGATGAGCTCCTCACTGAGCGGGTATCTCTCCTTGATTTCAAGAGGGATGGGCAGTTTGCGAATGAAGTTCATGAGTTTCCTTTCCCGCCGATGTTATTCGGCGTTTTTCTTTTTGTATATCAGATACACCCCATAGGCAACACAAGCGCCAACGGGAAGTGTCAATACGATCAGTATGATGTGCCAAATCGGAATAGAGGTGTCAAGGGGAGCAGAGGAATGAAGCGCTCCTTCCGAAGAAAAATTGTAGCGAACACCATCGATATCTGCAGATCCGGTGATCATTCTGTTATCTTTAAAATATCTTATCGAGCCTGCAAGAAAGTCAAATCCTTCGGTTTGAAGGATTCCTTCACGATCAAAGGTTCGCTTTTTTCCCTCGGTGATGACGGTCTGATCCTTCATTAACTCGCCCTTGAGACAGAAGCGCACCGAGAGATTCAGGTATTCGTAATAGCAGTCTGCTCCGCAAACGAGACATTCGTCTTTGATCTCGGAAGGACAGTGTCCTATGGGGGAAAAGGGGAGTTCCTCACGTTCTTCAAAGCCTTCCGTATTGAGTTCTGCCTTGGATAAAAGTGCCTCTTCAAGGGAAGGTGCGGCGGCACAAAAGATCATCTTTACATTCTCAGGAGAAAGGATTCCCTCTTCCACACTCTCCACGTCTTTTGCTATGAAGAGGTATTCTGCCTTTTGAAAAAAGCTGACGGAGCAGATCCGATTGCTTTTTTTAAGCTCTCCCTCACCGCCGAGGATGAGCAAATTCCGATCTTCCAAATACAGATATTCAATGCCGTCATGATTTCCTCTGTAGGGTTCATCCATGTTGGCAGAAAAACAGGATGAAAGCAGACAAAGCAGGCATAAAGTCAAAAGAATCCAAGATACTGTTTTTTTCAAGTTGTACTCCTTTTTGATCACGTTGTAGTTGTGAAGTAACTTTATAATTATAGCACATCGTAATCGAAAAAGTCAAACATTATTTTCAAATTTGTGATTTTTATTTTTCAATAAATTGCATTTATCACTTGCCAAACGGTCAAAAAAATGGTAAAATAAAGGATAGAGAATCGGTGCAAGTAAAGCACCTACGGAGGACTTGATTAAAATGAAAATGAGCCGCAGCATTTCCGCACTTTTGCTTTTATGTGTTCTTCTCTCGCTCCTTCCTGCCTGTAGCAAGAAGCTTGTTGAACCCGAAGACCACGATATGTCTGTTTGGACGGTAGAGAAGGCACCCACATACAAGAAAAAGGGTGTTCTAACGAGAGTTTGCCTTGACGAAGGCTGCTCCTATAGTCAAAGCACCAAGGTCAAGTGCGCAAAGGGTCTTGTATATGAAGAAAGCGATGAGGGCAAGCTTTATGTTACGGGAAAAGGCTCCTTTAACGGCTCCTTCCTCTATATTTCTTCTCAAACTCCGGATGGCAGAAGGGTAGACGGTATTGACGAGGAAGCCTTTATGGACGATCCCGATATTCGTTATGCCTATGTGGAGGATGGGATCAAGGAGCTTCATGGGTACATCTTTGCAGGCTGTACCTCTCTTTTTCAAGCCCGTCTTCCCGCAGAGGGAGAGCTTTTCGATTTCGGGCATTTTATTGGTTGTATCGCATTGAAAAGGGTTTCCTTGCCCGAAAAAATGACAGAGATTCCTATGCAGTTTATGGACGGTTGTATTGCGCTTTGTCAGATCAGTATCCCCGAAACGGTGACCTCTATCGAGTTTTCTGCATTTAACTTGTGTACCTCGCTGAATGAGGTGAAACTACCCAAGGGATTAAAAAACGTGGGGGCAGATGCTTTTTCGGCCTGCTCAGGGCTTTCCGAGATCGTTTTCCCCGAAGGATTGGAGACGATCAGAGAAAACGCCTTTGTAGGATGTACCGCTTTGAAAACAGTGATCCTTCCCGCAGGTTTGAAGGAACTGCGTGAGCTGGCGTTTGCTCACTGTATCGGACTGCAAAAGGTCTATATTCCTGCAAGCGTTCAAGGTATTTACGTCAGCTCGGGCGGCTTTTCTCCGTTTAACTATTGCAGTAAGGATCTGGTTTTGATCACCGATGCCTCCAAACCCGGTCAGGGATGGGCGGAAAACTTTAACGTGTATTATACGGGACTGAGCGAAACCTCAGATCCTTCCGATGGCTATGCCTATCTGCAGGTGCAGTATAACGGTCAAATTCCCACAAATTAAGGAGAAATTATGTACGAACAATTGCTTTATCCGCAAAAGCATCCGGTAAAGAATATTATTTTTGCCATCGGATTGATCTTGTTGCCCTTTGCATTTTTTGAATTTTCTTTACAGAACGGGAAATTTGTATTTGACTGGACCTTTGATCTGATCGATTTTGCAGCCTCAGTCTGCCTTTCGGTCACATGGTTTCTGCCTACCTCCCGCAATTTCCACTATCAGAACATTCCCTTCATTGCAGTGCTGGTGATGGAGTTTTTAAGATTCGGCTCGGTGTCACTTTTGGGAAATGAGATTCCCTTTGAATCCTATATCGCCTCTGCATTTTTCATGCTGGGAGCTCTTGGCTCTGCCTTTGTGATGTACTTTGTGGCGGAAGGGAAGATGAGAAGCAGAGCTCCGCTGATCTTCTGGTCAGTACTCATGATGGTTATCGCTCCGGTGAGCCTCATTGTCGGTGTTCCGCCTTTTGGTGCGTATACAGAGATCGTTGAGGGAACGCTGGTGCGCAATCTTTCCGGATGTATCCAGTTTGTGCTCTTCTATTCCGTTCCTCTGTTGCTTGCAATCGCATTAAAGAGTGATCATTTTCCTAAAAAGCAGAAAAGAAAGAACAGAAAAAAAGAAGAATAAAAAAACGGTGTCTCTCCTGTAAAAGAGACACCGTTTTTTCATAGATAGCTTAGTTTAAGGATCCGCCCATGAAGGAGCAAAGCTTTTTAACGTTTTCCTTCTGCTCGGCAGAAAGCTCCTCGTCAAGGAGCAACTCACCGCAGACCTCGTTGAGCTTGTTCTTGTCGTCCTCACCCATGTTTCCGAAGAGCCCGTCAGGGTCGGTGGCCTTGTCGGGATTACGCTCAAAGGAGTCGTTTACCGTTTCCATCAGGACGACAGAGCCGGAAACATCACGAACAAAGCCCTCTAAATCACCGCCCACAGCCGTCTCGATGGCGGTCTTGTCGTCGGTCTTGTTGTTGAGCTTGTTTTCAGCATCAAGCACCAGATCGTTCATCTTGATCACAGCCTCTCGCTCCTTGGCGACCTCCTCCTGGGAAGCACCATCGTATTCAGCCATGTTCCCGATCAGATCCTTCACGAATCCCTCTGCGCTTGCGGCATTACCGTTATTGTTCATCGAATTCATGACGTCTTGGGTAATGGCATCGGTAACGATCTGCGCAGATTCGGGGGTCATATCGGTTAAGAGCATATCGACAGTTTTGTTCAATGTCTCCTTGTCTTCGGTTGCTGTTCCGGTGCCCTTGGAGACCACCACTGCCAGATTCTGAGCAGTGTTCAGCAGGTTTTCAAATTTGCCCTGCTTGCCTGCCAGCTCATCGGCATGTTCAATGTCGTAAACCAAAGCGTTTGTTGCCGCACTGATAAAGTCGTCGGTAAGAATGGATCCGTTTGCGCTGTCTGTGAAGGAGGGAAGTGTGGCATCCAGAAGCTGCTTTGCACCCTCCGAACCAATATGAGGATGCATTCCAAGACCCATCAGAAGTTGAGCAATGCCGCTGGTGCTGATCGATTCAAAATCGCTTCCCTTTGCGCTGCCATTTAATTTTGCCAGCCCTTCAGCCATTTTTTTCAGAGAAGCGATCTCTTTTTGAGGATCGGGAGCTCCCTTTTGTATGTTTTTCTCTACCGTTTCCTTTAAAGAAGTGATCGACTGGGAAAATCCGTCGCTCTCACCGTTTTCAGAGGTGAAATCCACAAATTCAAGGCAGATCAGTAATAAACTGTCAACCGATCCGGAAAGAAGGGGGTCGGCACGAAGCTCGGTGACCGTTTCATCAATAAAGGGGGTAGTAGCGGCACTTTCAAAAAGGAGTGCGCTGTTGTCGAAGTTCTTCAGAATATCATTCTCAATAGCACTCTCGAAGATGGCGGAGATGGTCAAAGCACTGGTTTTGATATCCTTAATTGTGCAGTTTTTGAAGGGCTCAATGAGGGCAAAGATCATATTTTGCACCAAATCGTCATCGTTCCCTTCACCTTCGGGCAGAAGGGTGGTGATCAACTCGTCAGCCGCTTTCATTCCGTCAAGGAAGACACCGTAGAAGAAATCATTCTTTTCAGCGGTGGTAACCAGATCATTGAGAAGCTGCACCTCCTCTTCGGAGTATTCGGCAGGCTTTTTATCTATAAAGCTCAGTCCTTGAGCCAAAATGTGCGAGCCGTCGGAAAGAATGCCGTAAATATTGTAGGAGCTACCCTCGCAACGGAAGGAGCAGAAGACACTTCTTGAGTAGTCAAATCCGGGAAGGAGAGAAATCTTTACAACAGGCGCATCCGAAATGGGCTTGCAGACGGTAAGGAGCGTATCTGCAAGCAGGTCGGGGGCAGAAAGCTCGTCCTCTGCCTGTTGCTCATCAGAAAGAGCTGAAATGGTTTGTGCTGCATCTTCACCCAGTTGGGCGCCGCTTCCTAAAAGACAGTAGATGGGGGCAAGCAGCAGCATGGCGATCAAAAAGGCATCCACACCTCGAATGAGCAATCCACCGGTCTTGAAGCCGGCTCCCGCCTTTTCCTTGATGATCTTTTTCTTCAGCAAGCGGCAGACGACGATCTTTGATACGATCAGCAGAATGATAAAGAGAATGACGAAAAGCAGCGTGGAGACGAGTGCAGAGAAGACACCTTGAATGAAAGCATTCAAATAGGTGGATCCCATTACAATGTCTGAGAATTGAGGAAGGACGCTGTCCACAAGTCCTTTGATCACACCCGAAATACTGCCGAAGGTCAGCGAAGCGATCAGAGAACCGATGAGCTTTGAAAGCAGAAGGGAAAGGGCAAAGGACAGAAGGGAGCAACCAAGAGAAACGAGTCCGTGAAAGGTCCCCTTTTTAAAGCCTCTGACCATAAAGATGGGCATGAGTACGCAAAGCACCAGAATAAGGGGCAATGCGATCAAAAGCCAACTGATGAGTCCTCCGAAGCTTTCAAAAAAAGCCTCAACAGAGGAAAGCATCGATGCAAGTTCTTCCATGAAATAACCTCCAAATACCTAAAATTGTCTGCGTTTGTGTGTAGGACAACGCATCATAATCAAGGAGAATTGTATCACTTTTGTGCTTTTTTGTCAAGAAGAATCGAAAGAGGATGATAAAATACATTATAGTGCATATCCGGCCACAAGGGGACTGATGAGATACAAGGGTGATGAGCCGCGTTTGATGATATCCACGACTGTGTCGGATGATATACCAAGCCTACGGGAACCCCCAAAGCTCGGCAAGCTCGCTTCGGGGAACCCC
>JAGBIB010000204.1 GCA_017935195.1 Clostridia bacterium | reverse complement strand
TGGCAGAATATAATGTAATCGTGATCGGCGCAGGCCCCGGCGGCTACGTTTGCGCCATTAAATGCGCCCAGCTTGGGCTTTCGGTGGCTTTAGTGGAGGAAAGAGACGTGGGCGGCACGTGCCTCAACCGCGGATGCATCCCCACAAAGGCGCTTTTACACTCGGCTGAAATTTACGACAGTCTGAAGGATGCCGAAAAGTACGGCATTCTTGTGGAAAACCCCTCCTTTGACTTTGCAGGCATTCAGGCAAAAAAGGCAGAGGTGGTGGCAAAGCTGCGCGGAGGCGTGGAAGCGCTGGTTGCGGCAAACAAGATCGCCCTTCTGCGAGGCAAGGGCGTGATCGTAGATAGCGGCAAGGTGCAGGTGGGGCAGGAGCTTCATACCTGCGACAAGATCGTGATCGCAACCGGCTCGGTTCCCGCTGTTCCCCCCATCCCGGGACTGGATAACGAGGGCGTGATCACCAGCGACGGCCTTCTTGAAAACACCGACACCTTCGATGAGTCGATGGTCATCATCGGCGGCGGCGTGATCGGCGTGGAATTTGCTTCTGTTTACGCCTCCCTTGGATGCCAAGTGACCATCGTGGAGGCCCTGCCCCGTCTGCTTGCCCGTATGGACAAGGACGTTTCTTCAAACCTGCAGATGATCTTGAAGAAAAAGGGCGTGAAGGTGTGCGTGGACTCCAAGGTCTTGAAGGTGGAAAAGAACGCCGAGGGCGGTCTTGACGTTCACTACGAGTTCAAGGGCAAGGAAGCGGTTGCAACCGGCAAGAAGGTGCTGGTTGCCATCGGCAGAAGACCCAACACCGCAGGACTTTTTGCAGACGGTGTGGAAATTGCAAGCGAGCGAGGCAGAATTCTGGTAAACGAGCAGTTTGAGACCTCCCTTGCAGGCGTTTACGCCATCGGCGACGTGTCCACCACCCTCCAGCTTGCCCACGTGGCATCGGCGCAGGGCATTTACGTTGCTGAGATTCTTTCAGGAAAGCAGCCCGAGGGCGATCTTTCGCTGGTTCCCTCCTGCATTTACACCTCCCCCGAGATCGCTTCGGTGGGTCTGACCGAGGAGGAAGCCACCGCACAAGGCTACACCGTGAAGGTGGGCAAGGTGATGATGCACAGTAACGGCAAGACCATCATCGCAGGAGGCGAGCGAGGCTTTATGAAGGTGGTCACCGAGGAAGATACCGGCAAGATCCTGGGTGCTACGCTGATGTGCGAGCGTGCCACCGATATGCTCTCCGAGTTTACCTCGGCAATGGTGGGCGGACTGGATAGCCACACCATGGGCAAGGTGATGCGTCCCCACCCCACCTTTAACGAAGGGGTCAGCGAGCTTTTCGAGATGGCAAACGAGGGGATGTCCATCCACACCGCTCCCGTAAGAAAACGGTAAAAGGTAGGTTTTCTTGTCAGGGCGCTGCCCTCAAGCCTGCCAAAGGCTCTGCCTTTGGAAACCGCTTGAAACCTTTTTGAAAAAAGGTTTCAAGACTTCCAAAAACTTTGAAAGGCTTTTGGGTGGGTTTTCACCGCATAGCTTTGCCAAATAGTGCTTGATCTGCACCCGCTTTGCTTTTGCAGGGCGGGTTTTCTTTCTTTATTTTCTTGTCAGTGCGCTGCCCCGACACCCCGCAATTTTTTGAAAAAAATTGAGTAAAACTTTTTTCGCAAGAAAAACGTTTTCAAAAAAACCGTTTAAACCGAGCAAATCGGCTACACAAAAACCAATTCCGTCCAAAATTTTTGGAAATCCAAAAACCTTTTTATAAAAAGGTTTTTGGCGGATTCCCAAGGCAGAGCCTTGGGCGGGATGTGGGGCGGAGTCCCACAGTGAAGCAACTGCGTAACGTTTGCTTGTTCTTTTTCTTTGGCCGCTATAGGCGCAAAGAAAAAGAACCAAAAAGAAACGCCCGCGCAAAGGGCAACACTTAAAAAAAGCCGCAAAGACTGTGCGAAACGTTTTCTTCGTCAGGGCGCTGCCCCGACACCCCGCAATTTTTTGAAAAAAATTGAGTAAAACTTTTTAGCGGGAGAATTGTGAGCAAAACGTGTCATTTAAGCAGAGCAATGTGGCTACAAAACACATCAATTCCGTCCAAAATTTTTGGAAATCCAAAAACCTTTTTATAAAAAGGTTTTTGGCGGATTCCCAAGGCAGAGCCTTAGGAAACCCATATATTAAAACAAAAAAACGCACCGACTTTCCATCCTTTTTGGGGGAAACGGTGCGTTTTTTATTAAAAGCTCTTTTGCGGGGTCAAGCGCCCTGCTTTTCGGTGATCGTCACGATAAAGCCGTCCGCACCGTTGCCCTGCACGGTGTAGCTTGCACCCTGCGGCACGGGCACACCCTTGGTAAGAGCGCTTTCTGCCGCAACGTAGTAGATGTTATACACGGTGGCATTCGCCTCGTCAACGATCTGCAAAGGCTTGTTGTAGTTGGTGCCCTTCAGCGCCTGCTGATAGCCGTCAAAGGTCAGTCCCTTTTCCATGATGTAAAGGGCATGGGGCACGCCCACATAGCGGAACGTTCTCTGGTCGATCTCTTCCCTGCCGTTTAAGGCCAGATTTGCCGAGCTCCAGCTCTGGATCCAGCCGAATCTTCCGCAATTCTCAAGCAAGGTCGCCGTCACGGTTCCTCTCACGGCGCTATCATACACCTGATAGCCTACCTGATCCTTCAGATAGCGCAGATCCACCACGTAGCCCGTGCTGTGAACGCTGTGGCTCACGTCGGTCAGCTTTCCCTCGGAGCATTTGCAGGAAACCGTTCCGTCCGCACCGAGAGTGACGATGTGGCCGTTATAAAGCAGGAGGCAATAGCCCTCATGGGCGGCACCCACCACAAACTGAAGCTGTTGCAATGCCGCAAAGGCCTCGCCGTTCATGAAAAAGGGGTTGGTATTGAACGCCACGCGGTTCTTCGGGTTGCTCTTGTCTGCAATCGGGAAGCAGTCGGTGCGTCCCACCGCCTCGACGGGGTTGAAGGGATGCTCTGCATCCACAATGCGCAGGGGATTGATGGCGGTCAGATCCTGCTCGGTCACGGCAATATATTGGATCTTGCCCACATTCTCCTCCTTGCTGCTTTCCTCCTCCTTCGATGCGGGAGCGGAGGGCGAGGAAGGCTTGGAGCTTGCCTCAGGCTCTGTTGCGGGAGCGGAGGGCGAGGTGGGGTCGGTGGTGACGGGGGGCTTTTTGCCCGAAACCACTCCAAGGCTTGTAACGGTGATGGCCACGATCAGCGCCACCACTAAAATGAGGGCGGCGGTCAGACCGTAGATCTTCATATAGCTGTGACGGATCTTCTGAGATCTTCCCGAACGAGATTGCATAGATACCTCCAAAAAGGGGTTCTGCCCCTAAAAATTCATCCTTCTCAAGCATTTTGCAATACTTTAGGTTATTATACCATACTTTTCCCCCGATTAAAAGGGGATTTTTGATTTTTTTTAAAAATGTAACAAATCCTTCACCCGTTTTTTCAAAAGCGCAAAAAAGGGACCGCTTCGGCATGGCCGAGGCAGACCCTTCTTTAAACTTTTTTAAATCAAAAGCTGTGCGATCTGCACGGCATTGGCGGCGGCACCCTTGCGCACCTGATCTCCGCAGCAGAAGAGGTTGAGTCCCTTTTCATTGGTCAGATCCTCTCTGATCCTGCCCACGAACACCTTATCCTGTCCCGAGGTATCCAAAGGCATGGGATAAAGGTCGTTTTTCAGCTCGTCGGTGAGCAAAACGCCCTTTGCCGAAAGGATGGCCTCTCTTGCCTGCTCAACGCTTACCTTTTCCTTCGTCACCACGGTCACCGAAATGGAGTGGGAGCGCATCACGGGCACTCTGACGCAGGTGCAGGACACCTTCATCTCGGGCAGATGCAGGATCTTTCTGCCCTCATTTTGCAGCTTCATCTCCTCGGAGGTGTAGCCGTTTCCGCTGTCGGACCCGATGGCGGGGATCAGATTGAAGGCGATCTGATGCGCAAAGGTGTTCACCTGCAGCTCTTCTCCCTTCACATATGCCTCTACCTGATTTTCAAGCTCATGCAGTCCGCCGATGCCCGCACCGGAAACCGCCTGATAGGTGGAGGCCACCATGGTTTCAATGGGCGAGATCTTCGCAATGGGGGCAACGGCCATCAGGGTGATGATGGTGGAGCAGTTGGGGTTTGCGATGATGCCCTTGTGGTTCTTTGCGTCCTCCCCGTTGATCTCGGGCACGATCAGAGGCACGTCGTCATAAAGACGGAAGGCGGAGGAATTGTCTACAAATACGGCACCTGCCTCCAAAATATGGGGCGCCATTGCCTTGGCAACGTCATTTTCAGCCGCACCCAGCACGATGTCAACGCCTTTAAAGGCATCGGGGCCGGCCTCACGAATGACCGTCTCTTCGCCCTTGAAGCAGAGGGTCTTGCCCGCACTTCTTTTGGAGGCAAGGGGTCTTAGCTCCTTCACGGGGAAGTCGTATTCTTCAAGGATGGACATCATTTCTCTGCCCACGGCACCGGTGGCACCCAGCACCGCAACGGTATATTGCTTCATTTCTATTTCTCCCTTTCGGATCTTTGGATTCTTCACTTTCAGTATACGGGTCTTTAAAAAAACAGACCTCTACCCTTTACTTTACCACATCTTCTTTTAAATTGCAAGAGAATGGGAAATATTTTTTAAAAATTCACCGCTTTTTTACTTAAAATTCAAGGAAGATGCGCTTTTTTATGAAATTCCCTCTTTACAAGTCGGAAAAAATGTGATATGATAGGGTGTATGCAGATAAGGGAAGGTGTCCTTTGCGGGATGCGCCCTTTCCTGAAAAAAAGACAAGGAGTTAAAGAAATGAAGAAAATCTTAACGGTTGTGGTTGCACTTCTGCTGCTCATCTCCATGGTTGGCTGCGGAACCTTCAGCTACAACATCAACAACTATGTCAAGATCGCAGACTACACCGACGGCAAAATCGTCTTCATCGACAAGACCAAGGTGGAAGAGGCTGTGAAGGACGCTGTGGATGAGCTGGTTGAGGCTTATCCCGAGATCAAGGACAAGACCACCGGCGAGGTAAAGGACGGCGACACCGTTTATATCTACTACGAGGGTACCCTGATCCTCTTCGAGGGCGAGACCACCCTGAAGGTGGGCGAAAGCGGCGTGAAGGGCTTTGACGAGGCTTTGAAGAAGGCCGAGTTCAACAAGAAGGGCGAGCTTGAGTTTGAGCTGAAGCTGGCTGACGACTTCACCATCCCCGCATTTGCAAAGAAGGCAGAGAAGGAAGAGGACAAGAAGGAAGAAAGCAAGGAAGAGGCAAAGGACGAGAAGGCTGCTGAGGCTGCCGAGACCGCAGAACCCTCCAAGGAAGAGACCAAGAAGGAAGAGGTCAGCTACTTTGCAGGCAAGACCACCAAGATCAAGATCACCGTGGAAGGCAAGACCGGTAAGGTTGCCGACGGTGAAGAGCTGAAGTGCACTCTGCGTTGGACCGAGCCCAAGTTTAAAGGCGGCGTTTACAATGCCGATACCGAAAAGGAAGCTGCAGAGAAGGAAGAGGCAGCAAAGAAGTCCGAATCCCACAGCCACTCCGAGGAAGAGGAAGAGAAGAGACCCGGCTTCGAGCTGGAGATCGGCTCCAACTCCTTCATCGAAGGCTTTGAAAAGGGTCTGATCGGTCTGCCCATCGAGACCAACAAGCAGATCACTCTCGATCTGACCTTCCCCAACCCCTACACCTCCAACAAGCAGCTGTCCGGTATGGACGTGGAATTCTTGGTGACCCTGCTTTCCGCAACCGAAAAGATCGAGCGTGACCCCGAGACCCAGTGGGACGACATCAAGGCTTCCATTTTGGAAGAGAACGAGAATGCAGTGTTCGACTATGCAAACGTGGACGAATACAAGGCTGAGGTTGAGCTGGCAAAGAAGATGGAGCTGGCTACCACCAAGATCCTCTATGCTTCCGAAATGAAGAAGTGGCCCGTTTCCGACTACAACGACTACAAGCAGAACTACGATAACTATATGTACAACCAGCTGTATATGCAGTGGTTCTACGGAGGCGGCTACAACTCCACTTCCGCTCCCACCAAGGAAACTCTGGTGACCAGATACGGCGGCTTCAAGAGCATGACCGAGTATAAGCAGCACGTGGCAGACAACGCAGGTCTGCAGTTGAAGCGCGACCTGATCCTTTATCAGATCGCAAAGGACCAGGGACTGACCGACATCTCCGATGAGGATCTGATCGCATATGCATACGACGCAGGCTACACCGAGAAGGTGGACGGCAAGAATGTGGGCGACAAGGACGCACTCATCGAGGCATACGGCAAGGACGAAGCCAAGAAGGCTGTTGCCATCTACAAGGCACAGGAATATCTGGCAGGCATCGCTCCCATGGTAACCGTTGAAAAGTAATCAAAACCTATAAAAAAGACCCGAACCATTGCGTTCGGGTCTTTTTTCTCTGTAGAAAAACCATTCAGGGCTTTGCCCCACCCCCATTCAGGGGCTTTTCGTCAGTCGGCAGACCTCTTTTCCCATCTGTCAAGCAGGTCGAAAAGCAGTCCGCCACCGATGCCCAAAAGCAATAGGGCAAGACCGTGCTCCACCAGAGCAACGATCCGCTCCTTCAAGGGGGCAAGACCACCGAACTCCTCAAGGCAGAGCAGCGAGAGCATGGCGTATGTAAGCACCAACAGGCAGAGCGCAAAGCCAAAACGCAAAAAGAGGAGAGGGGTCAGCCGATCCTTTAAAAAACCTGCCATCTTCTCCCTTTTTTCGTTAAAATCGAAGCCTTTTCTCTCGTTTTTTGTCACTTCCCTTCTTTTCATCCGATCACCGCCTTTCCTTTTGCATCTCCAGTATAGCAAAACGGGGAGGATTTTTCAAGTGAAAATATTTGGGAAATCTGCGCCTGCGCTTTGCTCGATGTGAAGAAGATGCGAAGCGTTTTCTTTGTCAGGGCGCCGCCCCGACACCCCACTTAAACCCTTTTTGAAAAAAGGGTTTAAGAATCCCAAAAACTTTGAAACGAAGGAAAAAGCTTTTGCAAAAGCAATGCGGCTACAAAACACACCAATTCCGTCCAAAATTTTTGGAAATCCAAAAACCTTTTTATAAAAAGGTTTTTGGCGGATTCCTAAGGCAGCGCCTTAGGCAGGGTGTGGGGCGGCTTTTTTCAAAAGCGCCCCCACAAAACACAGCGCCCCGCAATCTTCACTCTTC
The DNA here is from genome assembly GCA_017935195.1 of Clostridia bacterium. Classification (GTDB taxonomy): domain Bacteria; phylum Bacillota; class Clostridia; order Oscillospirales; family CAG-272; genus UBA11512. The sequence continues at coordinate 8,365 of JAGBIB010000204.1, read as the reverse complement.
CATCTTTTCAAGGAGCAGTTCACAAAGGGCGCCCACGGAGGGCACGATGCCCATGGTGGCGTGGGCCTTCACCTCGTCGCAGGCATTTTCCACCACGAAGCTGTTGAAGGCATCCAGCATGGCAAGGTCGTTGTAGTTGTCACCCACCACAAAGACATCCTCCTTGCGCACCCCAAGAAGGTCGGCAAGCTGCAAAAGACCCACCGCCTTGTCCCTTCCCTTGGGCACGATGTCCAAGCACCCCCAATTGGGCAGGGCAGTCAGAGCAGGAAAGAGGGTATTAAGCTCTTTTGCGATCTCACGGCTGCGTTCGCCGCTTTCAAAAGCGCCGCACATCTGGGTAAAGGGACGGGCCTTCCACTCATTTTTCGGGATCTCGGTGGTCACCTCGCCCTTGGAGTTGCGAGAATAGAGAATGTCGGCTCCGTCGGGTCGGTTGACCGACACGATGGAGGTCTTCTTTTCAAGGAGAAACTCGGCAAGAGGACACATCAGCTCGGCATCGTTTAGGGCGGCAAAAAAGAGCTCGTCGCCTCTGTAGCATACCCCGCCGCTGTCCGACAGACGGAAGTCGCTTTCGATGCCCGCCCGATCACAAACATATTTTAGGCTCTCGGCATTTCGTCCGCTGACCAGACCGAAATAGTGTCCCGCCCCACGCAAGGCCGCCACCCCTCGCACGTCACCGACAAGACGATCTCCCGATCCGATGGTGCCGTCAAAGTCGCTGGCAAGCAGAATTCTTCTTTTTTCACTCATGTCTGTTCTCCTTTTCATTGACACAATCTTTCGAAAGCAGAAGGTCGATCAAATGGGAAAGCGTGGGGATCTCGCCCTCTTTTGCCTGCATTTTGACCTCTTTCGGGGCGTTTTCCACGGCAAAACCTCGAAATGCTCTGAGCATGGCAAGGTCGTTGAAGTTGTCGCCCACCGTGAAAATATCCTCCTCTTTCACTCCCAAAAGGGCGGCAAGCTCCAAAATTCCCACCGCCTTGTCCCTTCCCCTTGGCAGAAAGTCCAAGCAGTCGCTGACCAGTCCCACAAGCCCCGGGAAGCGTTTTTCTCCCTCCCTTGCTGCGGCATGGGCATCCTCGGTGCGCTCAAAAAGACCGCTCATCTGGGAAAAGGGACGGGCAATCCAGCTCTCACGGGGGAGGTTCACCGAAAGACTGCCGTCCTCTTCAAGGTAGAGCAGCTCCGCCCCGTTATGGTCGTTGACCGCCACCATTTGGGAGCCGCACTCTAACAAAAAGTCGGCAAGCGGGAAGAACAGCTCCTCAGCCCCCGCGTGGTAAAAAAGAAGCTTTCCCCCGCAAAAGGGATCAAAATGGGCAGAGTTTTCTTCAAATGCAAAGGGATCTTGCCCTTTTTCACCCTTTTTTGGCAGATAGCAGACGCTCCCGTTATCCGAAAGAAGAAAATCGCAGGGCAGGTCGGTTTTTTTGCGCATCTCCTTCAGCCCCGCCGCATTTCTGCCGCTGACCAGACCGAATAGATGCCCCTGCGCCCGAAAACGTGCGATGGCGGCTCGGTCCTTTTCAAGCTGTCCTCCTACCCCCACCGTGCCGTCAAAATCGCTGGCAAGAAGAAGTCTTTTTTTCATAGATCCTCCAAAAGCGCCCCCTCAAAGGGCGAAAGCTCTTCCCCAAAGGAGGGCATCCCACCGCCAAAAAGCAGGTCTTCATCGCAGCAAAGCGCTTGCTGCCCCAAAAGATCGTCGGTCGAAAGCTCCTCATAAAGCGACCCCTCCCCGGGATCTTCGCCCTGCACATCGGAGGAAAGGGCGAGAGGCAGTGCAAGGTCGCCGTAGATCTCGCCCGAAAGAGCGGCGCTTGCAAGACGAAGCGCCTTTAAAACGGTCTGTTTTCTGATCTCCTCCCGACTGCCCGAAAAGTGGTTTTCCACCACCATGGGGGAAGACCGTCCCTGTCTCATGACCGTCACACAGATGAAAACGGTGCCCACAGGCTTCTCGGGGCTCCCCCCTCCGGGGCCCTCGATGCCGCTTGCGGCAATGGCAAGGTCGGCTGAAAAAAGGTCTGCCACCCCCTGCGCCATCTCGGTGACACATTCGGCACTTACCGCCCCTTTCGTGACAAAGATCTCACTGTTTACACCTAAAATGGAGGACTTGACGCCATTTGCATAGCAAACCACGCTTCCCTCGAAAACTGCGGACGCACCGTTTACAGCGGTGATTGCCGAGGAGATCGCTCCCCCGGTACAGGCCTCCGCCACCGTTATGCGCATCCCCCGCTCCAAAAGCTTCGCCACCAGCGCCTGCGCCCGACTCTTTATCTGCTCTTCCATTTCGTCCTCTTTCTGCAAAAAGGACCCTCCAAGGACTGCCGTCCCTGAAAAGTCCTTTTTTGATGATTATAAATTCTTTTCGGTAAATCTCCAGCTATCGCGGCACATATCGTCCAAATTTCTCTCTGCCGTCCAGCCAAGAAGCTCCTTTGCTTTCTCAGCGTTGGCATAGTTGCAGGCGATATCGCCTGGGCGTCTGTCCACGATCACATAGGGAATGGTTCTGCCGCTGGCCTTTTCATAGGCCTTCACGATGTCTAAAACCGAATAGCCGATGCCCGTTCCCAGATTCACCGTCAGCACGCCCGCATTCTTGCGGATATATTGAAGTGCCTTCACATGACCGATGGCAAGATCCACCACGTGGATGTAGTCTCTCACGCCCGTTCCGTCGGGAGTGTCGTAGTCGTTGCCGAAGACGCTCAGCTTTTCAAGCTTTCCAACCGCCACCTTGCAGATGTAGGGCAGGAGGTTGTTGGGGATGCCGTTGGGATTTTCACCGATCAGCCCGCTTTCGTGGGCACCGATGGGGTTAAAATAGCGCAGAAGTGCCACCCGCATTTCGGGATCTGCCACGGCGATGTCCCGCAAAATCTGCTCTTGCATCACCTTGGTCCAGCCGTAGGGGTTGGTGGCGCTGGTATCCATCTCCTCAAGATAGGGGATGGGGTTCTTGGGACCGTAAACGGTAGCCGAGGAGGAGAAGATGATCTCCTTGCAGCCGTGTCTTGCCATCACCTTCAAAAGCACCAATGTGCCCGAGATGTTGTTCTGATAGTATAAAAGGGGCTCTCTCACCGATTCACCCACTGCCTTTAACCCTGCAAAATGCACCACCGTCTCAATGTTGTGGGTAGAAAATACCTTTTCAAGACCCTCCTCGTCGTTGATATCCACCTGATAGAAGTGGAGAGACACAGAGGGTACGATCTGCTTGATGCGGTCAAGCACATCAATGCTTGCATTGCGCAGGTCATCCACGATCACAATCTCTTCGTATCCCGCATTACAAAGCTCCACCACTGTGTGGGAGCCGATATAGCCGCATCCGCCCGTTACAAGAATCATAAATTCATCTTCCTTTCGTATAAATCGTATAAAATCGTATAAAACACTTTAATTTTCAAAAAGACCGTCAGGGTAAACGCCCCCATCGATCAGCTCTCTGATGGAGGACATGACGAAGGCCTTGTCCTCGGGGTAGGTCACACCGTACCATTTTGCCTCCGTGGGCAGAACGGAAACGGTGCATCTTCCCTTTTTCATGGCTCTGTCCACTGCCGAAGGCAGGTAAAACTCTCTCTTGATGGGATCCCCGTCGCCTGCGAGGAACTCGGCAAAGCCCTCCTCCAATTCAGCAAAGATGGCAGGCGTGAAGCCCCAGCAGTTCATGGAGCAATAGCCGTTTTCGTCGGTCGGGTAAAGGACATCCTCCTCCATAAAGACCACGTTGCCGTCCTCGGCTCTGTAGATCTTGGTCCGCTCGGTGATGCCCTTCAGATATCCTTCGCCATCCACCTCGCAAATGCCTCTGGATACGCTTCCGTTTTCGGTCAGGGTATTCTTCAGGATATATCCTGCCATGCAATAGGCATTTTTGCCTTTATTCTCCTTTAAAAAGGCGGAAATCGCCTTAAATGTTTCTCTTCCGTAAAAATCGTCGGCATTGATGACCATCATGGAGTCCTTGCCCACCGCCTCCTTGGCGCAAAGCAGGGCATGACCCGTTCCCCAAGGCTTTACCCGTCCTTCGGGAACGGCATAGCCTGCGGGCAGTGCATCCGGTTTTTGATAGGCATACGCCACCTCGATCTGCTTCGAGATGCGGTTGCCCACCGTTTCGGCAAAGAGCTCTTGCATCTCCTCCTTGATGATGAAGACCACCTTGTCAAATCCGGCGCTTTTGGCGTCGAAGACCGAGAAATCCAATATAAATTCGCCGTTTTTGGTCATGGGATCGAGCTGCTTTAAGCCGCCGTAGCGGGAGCCCATCCCTGCCGCTAAGATCACAAGCGTCATAGAAGCCTCCGAACTGAAAGTAATAGTGAATAGGTTATTTTTTATGGATATGAAGTCAGATCATAAAAATCTCATTTATTGGAATTGATCAGGGGAAAATAGGCCTTGAAATAGGCAAATCCCGACCAGACGGTCATCACCGCCATCACGAGCATGGAGGCATAAGAAAGGATATGCCAATCCGAAACGTAGCCCAGCGGCGCCCAAAGCCATCTGAAAAACCATCCGAAGACCACAGGCTCCAGCAGTGCCACCATCACGAAGACGATCTGGGTCACCGTTTTCACCTTGCCAAGCTTATTTGCCGCAATGACCACCCCACCGCTCCCCGATGCCGCAAGGCGAAGGGAGGTGACGGCAAGCTCACGAAACAGCACCAAGAAGGACGAAATGGCAAGGAATTTCAAGAAGATGCTGCCCGAAAGGGAGGTATCGGGTGCAAAAAGCACCAACAATCCAAGCATGGCGCCCAGCACCATCATTTTATCCGCAAGAGGGTCAAGAAACTTGCCGAAATCGGTGATCAGACCGTATTTTCTTGCCAGATGCCCGTCCCAGTAGTCGGTGATCGCCGTTCCGACGAACACCGCCGCCGCAAGAACTCTTGAAACCAGCTCTCCGTAGGGGAAGGTGAAGGGGAAGATCATGAAAATAAGAAAGAGAGGGATGAGAAACATCCTCAAAACGGTCAATTTGTTCGGTAAATTCATCTTTTCCCCCTTACTGTCCTGCGATCGCTTCACCGATCAGATCGTAATCCATGCTATCGGTGATCTCTACCTTGATAAAGGAGCCGGGCTCGTACCTTTTCTTGCCCAAAATGAAGACCTTTCCATCAATTTCGGGGGCATCGAAGTCGCTTCTGCCATAGCAGGCCTCGGCAACCGGATCGTATCCCTCCACCAACACGGTGAGAATATCCCCCACCTTCTCCTCCTGCAGCTCCGCAGAGATCTCCAGCTGAATGGACATCAGCACGTCGAGACGCTGATTCTTCACATCCTCATCGATCTGATCCTCAAAATCGTAGGCGGGTGTGCCCTCCTCCCTGCTGTAGGTGAAGGCACCGAAGCGGTCAAATCTTGCCTCCTTGATGAATGCACAAAGCTCCTCAAAGTCCTCCTCGCTCTCGCCGGGGAAGCCCACGATGGCGGTGGAGCGGATGACCATTCCGGGCACCGAGCGCAGCTTTTTCACCGTATCCCTGATCATTTTGCCGTCGCCCTTGCGGTTCATTCTCTTTAAAATGCCGTCGCTGACGTGCTGAATGGGCAGGTCGATATAGTTGATCAGCCGGGCGTTTTCCTTAAATTCGTCGATCAGCTCGTCGGTGATCTTGTCGGGGTAGCAGTAAAGCAGACGGAATTTGGCGATCGCCGTTTCGCGCGTCAACGCCTTGATCAGATCCACTAAGGCGTATTTGCCGTAAAGGTCAATGCCGTAGGCGGTGGTGTCCTGAGCGATGATGTTTAATTCCTTCACCCCGCAGGAATCCAGCCATTTTGCCTCTTCCACCAGCTCCTCCATGGGTCTTGAGCGGAATTTGCCTCTGATCTTGGGGATGGCGCAGTAGGTGCAGCAGTTGTTGCACCCCTCGGAAATGCGCAGATACGCCGAATAATGAGGAGCGGACAGAATGCGCTTGCCCCCCTGCTCTGCCTTGTTTTTGTCGCCAAAGGCGGTATAGCTCTTGCCTTTGAAAACAGAATCCAGCGCCTCTACGATTTGATCGTAGCTGCCCGTTCCGATCACGGCATCCACCTCGGGCAGTGCCTCGGTGATCTCCTCCTTATAGCGCTCCGACATACAGCCCGCCACCACGATGGCAGAAAGGCTTCTGTTTTCCTTCAGCCACGCCACGTCAAGGATGGTGTCGATGCTCTCCTTCTTTGCGCTTTCGATGAAGGCGCAGGTATTGATCACCACCGCATCGGCTTCAATGTCCTCGCTGACGATCTCATAGCCCGCTTCCCTTACAAGATAGGCCATTTGCTCGGTGTTGACCTTGTTTTTACAACAGCCCAGCGAAATAAAACTGATCTTTTTCTTTTTTTCCACAGTTTCTACATCCTTTTTCACTTATTCATCGGCAAAATCGCCGTCATACAGGGAATCGTCCTCAAAAAAGTCTTCTCCCTCTTCAAATGAACCCTGCTCTTCGGTATACCGATCAAGGGCATGGCGCACGTCGGACGTGCTGAAGCCCCTCCTCAAAAGCGAGGCGGTCAGCTTTTGCCTGTCCTTGTGTCGAAACTGGCAGAGTGCCTCATAGCAGCTCTCTCCAAAATCCACATCCTGCAGTGCCTCATCGGTGTACGCTGCGATGGTCCTCTCGGAAAAGCCCTTGCGTCTTGCCTCCTGAATGATCCTTCGTCTGCCGAAATGCTTGTTTTTGCCGCAAAATTCGGCAAAACGCAGATAGTAACGTCGCTCGGAAAGGTATTGCTTTTCTACCGTGAAGGCCACTGCCTCCTCGGCATCCTCTCTTGAAAAGCCCTTTTCCATCAGCTTTGAAAGCAGCTCCTTCTCGGTTTGCTCTCTATACGCCAACAGCGAAATGGCTGCGCGCTTTGCCCCCTCGGGGCCGCCTTCAAGTATTTTTTTCTTTTTGTTTTTAATTGTGCTCATTGTATTTACCGGTAGGGAAACGGTCGTGATGCCTTGCATCACCTGTGTCGCCTTGTGTCGCCTTGTATTGCTATGTTTTACTTTTTGTTGCTAAATGTTAGCTGTATATGTGATTCGTTAGTCATCGGAAAGACCCAAAAGGGAGATATCGAAGCCGTCCTCCTCGCCTTCGCCCTCCTCATCGTCGGTGATAACGGTGGGAAGCTCCTCCTTGATCTCGATCTCATCCTTCAAATTTTTCAGCTTCTGCTCCAGCTCCTTCATCAGCTCGGCATTGCCCTCGATATATTTCTTGGCTGCCTCCTTGCCTTGGCCGATGCGGTTTCCTTCGTAGTAGAACCACGCACCCGAGCGCTCAACGATGCCCAATTCCATGGCAAGATCGATGATCTCGGTGACCTTGGAGATGCCCTTGCCGTAGATGATGTCAAATTCCGCCACCTTGAAGGGAGGCGCCACCTTGTTTTTCACCACCTTGCACTTGGTTCTGGAGCCGTACACCTCGGTGCCGTTCTTCAGATTTTCGCTTCTTCTCACCTCGATGCGCACCGAGGCGTAGAATTTCAGCGCACGTCCGCCGGTGGTGACCTCGGGGTTGCCGTACATCACGCCCACCTTCTCACGAAGCTGGTTGATGAAGATGACGATGCAATTGGACTTTGCAATGGCACCCGACAGCTTCCGAAGGGCTTGGGACATGAGTCTGGCGTGCAGACCCACATGGGAAGCGCCCATGTCTCCGTCGATCTCCGCCTGAGGAACCAGTGCCGCCACCGAGTCTACCACCACGATGTCCACCGCCCCCGAGCGTACCAGCGCCTCGGCAACGTCCAAGGCCTGCTCACCCGAGTCGGGCTGGGAGACCAGCATCTCGTCGATGTCCACGCCCAAAGCCTTTGCATATTTGGGGTCCAGAGCGTGCTCTGCGTCAACAAAGGCCGCCACGCCCCCGCTCTTCTGCACCTCTGCCACCGCATGGAGCGCCACCGTGGTCTTACCCGAGGATTCCGGGCCAAAGATCTCAATGATCCTTCCCTTGGGCAGACCGCCCACGCCCAGCGCCATGTCCAGCGTCAGCGAGCCTGTGGAAACCGCAGACACCTCCATCTTGGCGTTGTCGCCCAGCTTCATAATGGTGCCCGCTCCGAATTTCTTTTCTATCTGTGAAATGGCAGTGCTTAACGCCTTGTCTCGGTTTGCCTTGTCCGAAACCTGCTCCACCGCCTCTTTTTTCTTCTTCGTAGCCATCTTTTGCTCCTTGATTTTTTGTATTTTACGGGCGGAAACTTTTCGTGAAAAGTTTCCCCCGAACCCTGCCCAAGGCTCTGCCTTGGGAATCCGCTTGAAACCTTTTTGTAAAAAGGTTTCAAGACTTCCAAAAACTTTGAACGGGATTTGGTTGTTGTGT